>JAAZXD010000380.1 GCA_014240355.1 Roseibacillus sp.
TCATACTTCATACGCCGGAAGACCTCGTCTCCGCTTACCTTGAGCACCACCTCCTTGTAGCCTCCTACTTCGGATGGACTGCTCTCCAGTTGCTCGCACCTCCAGCCGCAGTTCTCCGCGTAGCGTTCATACATGCGCATAACCTCTCCTGCGAAGAGAGAGGCTTCGTCACCGCCCGCACCGGCCCGGATTTCTACAAGTGCATTGCGCTCCTCGGTCGGATCCTGAGGCAGGAGGGCATATTGCAGGTTTTCCTCCAATCCGGGAAGAGCCGCTTCAAGGGTCGGAATCTCCTCGGTTGCCATGGCGGCGATCTCGGCGTCTTCGTCTCTTGCCAGTTCGCGGTTCTCCTCCAGATTCAGGTTCGCGGATTGGTAGCTCTCCCAGAGGTTCATGAGTTTCTGGAGCCCACGATGCTCCCTCATCACTTCCGCGGCGGCCTTCTGGTCGTTATAGAAGTCCGGCTGGGAGATGAGTTCCTCCAGTTCCGCCAGGCGTTCCCGGCGCTGTTCGATCAGGCCACCAAATTCCATCTTCTGCTGTCGGCGAGAACCTCTCGACCGGGGAGCGGAGAGTCAAGTGGCTTGCTGCGCTTTCGTGCATTCTGGGTTGAATATCTCCCAGAATCACCCTATCTAGCGCCGCGGCAGTCAAAAGCCCTGTGGTGTAATTGGTAACACAGCTGATTTTGGTTCAGTCATTCATGGTTCGAGTCCATGCGGGGCTGCCACCCCTGTCCCGGGAGTGGCGCTGATGCCGGACTGGAAGCTAGAACGGGAGCGGACGGCCCCTGACAGGGAGGTCTTCTACGCCGGCGGGGGGGCCGTCGAAGTGGGTGTCTACGAAATCGTCCCATATCCCGCGGGTCTTCTGGGAGAGGAGTTCCTGGATTTTCTCCTCGCACTTGCCGCAGAGGCACAGCGGGTAGGGGTCGTAGATCATGTTCCTGCCGAGGAGGACTCCGCCCAGGGAGTAGCTCTCCAGCTGGTTGCGAGAGGTTTCACAGGAAGCACATTTCTCTATCCAGAGTGTGGGTTCGTCACCAATGGCGAGGAGGATGGAGCGATCGCGCAGGTTTACCTGCTCCTGAAAGAAGCGTGAGAGAGCCTGTCGGGATTCGCTGGAGAACTCCTGCGCCATGTTGGAACGGCAATCGTCGCAGATGGCGTATTCGAAGATGCATTCGCCTCGCCGGTAGCTCTTGGCAACGAGATAAGGGAGGTCCGGATCGTGATCAAGATCCAATCCACAACTGATGCAATCCCGGAAGGGCTCGCCGGTTTCGGCGGAGTGGAAATCGGCGTAGGGGTCAGGTTCCACTCCGGAACTCTGGCCAGAATTCCGGCGCTCGCAACTATTTGCTTTCCCCGGAATCGAAGATTGTGTCCGGCAGTTGATTCAGGGTGCGCACTGAATTGTCCGGGGCTACGCCCGTCCAGGTGTAGGAGGTTTGAAGAAGCCGGGTCACGTGAGCCTTGGCTTCAGCGATGGACTTCCTCATATCAAGGCCACGGGCGAGGAACCCGGTTATGGCAGCGGAGTAGGCGCAGCCCGTGCCATGGGCGCCGGGGAGATCAATTTTCGGATGACTGAAGTATTGGACCTCCTCACGATGGCAGAATATGTCGGTGGCCTGGTCGTTCCAGATACTGTGTCCTCCGGTGAGGAGCACGGTGATGCCCAGCTCCTGAGCAAGTTGCCGCGCCACTCCGAGAGCGGGATGTTCATCAGGGGGGCCGGGTTCCACCCTTCCGACAAGGAGTCTCTCGGCCTCGGGGAGATTGGGCGTCACGAGGGTGGCGATGGGGAGGAGTCGCTCGCAGTAGGCACGGATGACATCCTTTGAGGCAAAGATCGTACCGGTAGAGGAGCCGAGCACGGGATCAACGACCAGGGGTTGCTCTCGCCCCTCAAGCAATTCGGCCACCGCGGTGACATGGGGAGCGGATCCCAGAAGTCCGGTCTTGATGGTGGCAACCGGGTAGCAGTCGAGGAGGATGCGAATCTGCTCCTGGAGAGCCGTCGGGGACAGATGGTAGGTGCCATGCACGGCCCAGGGAGTCTCGGCCACCACCGCGCTGACCGCAGTCACACCATGGACACCCAGAAGCGAGAAGGTCTTCAGGTCGGCCTGAATCCCGGCCCCGGCACAGCAATCAGATCCGGCAATGGTCAAAGCGACGGGTGGGCCGGACATGGGGCGAGAATAGGGCGCCGTGGCTGGAGCCGCAAGCAACCTTGTCCTTGGCAACCTCCTGCGACAGCGCTAGGCTGCAGGGCGGTGGACGCTTCCTTTGAAGAACTGGATGGCTTGAGCGTGGTGGTCGATGATGTCATCTACATGCCGAGTCTCGATCACCCGGAAGACCGCCCGCATCCCTTCGTCTACTTTCTCAATATCCGGAATCACTCAGCCGAACGGGTCAGCATACAGGGGCGCAAGTGGCTGGTCCGTGAGGATCAGACCGACGAATTGATCGTGGTCGAGGGCGACGGAGTGGTGGGGCAGATGCCCAATCTGGGGCCCGGCGAGGAATTTTCCTACAACAGTTATCATGTGGCCCGTGGCAGTGGACACGCCGAGGGTTCCTTCTTCGGATTGACAGAAGAAGGACGGCGGGTCTTCGTGCGCATTCCGCGTTTCAAGATGAAGCTGCCCGAATGGGCGTGACCCCTTCTTCGGTGCCGAGGTGTGTCATGAGCACGTCGTGGGTATCGCGAGGAAGGAAGTTGCGGACCTGTAATTCGAAGGCGATGCCTACCCGGAACACGGTGGAAGGAATTTGGGGGAGCACTGAGTCGTAGTAGGCCTTGCCGCGTCCGAGTCGCACCCCTCCGCGAGTGAAGCCGAGTCCCGGGCAGAGGCAGAGATCCAATTCATCGGCACACGCCACGTCATGCAACCGGGGATCGGGCTCAAGGACGCCAAAAGCGCCTGTTGTCAACTCGGAGGGATCTGCCACCCGGTAAAACCGCAGGGTGTCGTCTACCACGAGTGGGTAGGCGAACTGGTAGCTATCCTGCAGGGCGGCATGCAGAGGCCCAAGGTGGACCTCCGTCTCCAGTGCGGCGTAGGTGGCGATCGTCCTTACCTCGTGCAGGGACGGGATCCAATGGGCCAAACAGCGGCAGATACGGCTGCTCCACTCGTGCCGCTTTTCACTTCCGGAGGCGGTGAGGAGCGTTT
>JAAZXD010000381.1 GCA_014240355.1 Roseibacillus sp.
GTCGGAAGCACCCTGGCTCGAGATGTCGCCGAACTTTTCGACTTCCCAGGCGTCACTGAGTCCGTCCGAATCGAAATCGACCGGGTCGACGGAAAACTCGACCAGGACGCCGGCGTGATCAGAAGGCCACCGCCCTTGCGCAATGGTGGTGAAGACCTGGCAGTCCACCACCGAAAGCGGCGCACCTTTGAACTGCACCATGTCAATACGGTCCTGTACGTCGACCGGGTCGATGGGGGTCCAGGTGGTGCCCGGCATCGCGACAGGATCGGGATGCCTCACCCGGTAGGCGTCCAGCATGCCGGCCCCTGCAGTGGCGCGGGTGACAGGCCAGTCGACCACCAGTCCGAAGTGCCGTCCGGCCGCAGCGGTGGCGGGAGTCCAGTCGAGGTGGGAAGGACAATTGAAGTCGCCGAGGAGCAGGACGGGCGTGGCATCGGCCGCAGCGAGCTGGCGGGACGCAGCGGAAAGAAAGCTGTTCACCTGGGCGACTCGGCCTGAATTGCGCTCGGAAGCCAAGGCAGCGGCGACCTTCGCGGCGTCCCCGCCTGAAGCGTCACGGGCATCATAGGGACCGTAGGGATAGGCGGTGAAGTGGCAGGCCCAGAAGTTCACTTCGCGCCGCGGGGAGCCCGAGATTCGCAGGCGAGCCCCTACCGAATTGCTGGCTGTGAAGGTGCGCACCACCGGGTAGCGGCTGAGCACGGCATTGTCGCTGCCCGACTGGTAGACGGACCAGCCGAGGTCGTTGGCCCACTGCGTAGCGCGTCCATTGTTCTCGGATACCGCTACGATATCGGCGTCGGAGATCAGGATGGAATCGAGTCCCTTGTAGTAGCCGTCACTGACATTTCCGGTGCCAACCCAGATGTTGAAAGAGAGGGCTTTGAGTCTCGGCAGGTGAATCGTTCCCGGGGTGAAGACCTCGATCTTGAGAGTGGCACTGGTCGTTGCCGCAGTGACGTCCGAGACTTCGATCACAAACTGATTGGCCCCGGCATCACCCGGCCCGGGCCTGCCGCCGAGGGATCCGTCGGAAGCGATCGTGAGCCAGTCGGGACCCGCCTTCTTGGAGAAAGTCACCCCCCCCACAACCCCGGATCGGACGTAGGCTCCCAGTTTTCCAGAGTATGGCTGACCGGTCACGGCATGAATTCGCCGAATGGGGTCGATGACAAAACGTGGTGCCGGGATGCCATCTCCCACCGTGAAGCGGATCGGGCCCTGCTCGATGATGTGACCATTGTCGAGGAAGAGACAGGCGTAGTAGGAGCCGTCAGCGAGGTTGAAGTTCATCTCTCCGTCAGGCACGTTGCCCCCTGCGGTCTGCGATCCGTTGAGGTAGTTCCAGGCGGTCGAGGATCCGATCGCGGGAGTGTCGCCGACACGATAGACGCCCACCCAACTGTCCGGGTTGGCAGTTGCGCCCGCCCAGGTCGCGGTCAGTGATTCCCCGCTCTCCAATTCAATCTCGTTCAAGGAGAACGCCGCGGTGTTCCCCGCGTCTTTGAAAATCTTCGCGACGGCTCTCTGGGCATTGTTGAGCTCAAGGGTGTACTCGCGGTTGGAGACCGGAGACACTTCGATGGAGAATTGTCCCAGGACATCGATCGGGCCGCTTCCATCGTCGAGAGTCAGGCTGGTGACAGGCGGGTCAACACCGGTCACGGACCAGTTGAGGGTGATGGGCAGGCCCTCATCGATGAACTGGTGATCCGCACCGAAGCTCTGAATGATTGTCGCGTCCGCAACCTCGAAATCGACCTTGGTGGTGATGGGAGTGTAGCCGTTGTTGGCGAGAAAGTGGGCGCTCCACTCGCCCGCGGAAAGTCCGGGAGAAGCAAAGGTCAGAGAGCCGTTCGCAAGGCCGCTGGTGGCAGTCCGGGTGCCGTTGACATAGAACCAGAGAGTGGAGCCGGGGTCGCCATCAGGGACCGTCCCGCGGGGATAGATTCCCACCCAGTCGGTCGCACTGCCCGGACCACCCGTCCACGAGGAAACAATATCCTGGCCCGGGGCATAGATCGCCTGATCGAGAGTGAAGGTCGTCTGGGCAAGGCCCATCCCTGCCGCCCCAATGAAGAAGACAATGATTTTTACGAAATTCACGGCAAGGGTTGATCACGGTAGATCCTTTGCTTCGTGATGACAACCAGAACAGTCCCTCCCGGGATCCCGATGGGCTGATTGCTGCTTCTGCCGGATTTCTTCCCGGATCAAATCCCGTCGCTAGGGAATCTGCACCCTCATATTATCCAGAGAAAGTCCGCTGAAGATATCAGCACTACTGTCGCTGGAAAACTGGAACTCTATGATGACCGATTCTCCAATTACTGCCTCAGGAACCAATACCTCGATAGATGTGTAATCAATATCCAGGATCGTCATATCGATGACCACTTCCTCTCCGAGAAGAACTTCGTCGGCAGCCCGCAGGAAGCGAACACCCGCAGTGTCGGATATTCCGTCGGCATCGCGGAATGCTTCAAAAGTCAACTCAGCTGCAGCCACCCCCGAAAAGTCGATGGGCGGAGAGCGAAGGGAAATATCGGCGTCAGGACCATAGTCCCCCAGATTGGTGCACCAGGCGTTGGCTGAACCACCGGCCCCGGTGAGAGGCCCGGTTGAGCCATTCGGGGATCCCAGTTCCCACCGCGTGTTTCCGAGACCACCATTCACAAGGGTGGTCCAACCCGCTGCTCCGCTTTCCAGGTCATCAAAAAAGAGCGGCGGCGGATTCTTCTCACGGACCGCCACGAAACCCTCTCCCTGGAAGGGCGGGTCGATGACCAGGGTATTCCTACCGGAGGGATCAGCTTCAATGTCCTGCCCCCCGGCCAATCCGGCCCATGACTCTCTCGGGGAAGAAAGGTCGGGGTTGGCCAGGATGTCATAGAGTTTTCCCGAGGCACTCTTCCAGGAAAGCTCAAGGCCACCGCCGGGTGCAGAACCAACCGCCAATCCGAGAGCATCAAGTTCGGACGATTTGAAATAGATTCCACCTGAATGCGCCGCGCCCAGTTCTGACGCGGTCGTTTCGTCAATGGTCTGATCAAGAAACGCGATGGCGCTCACCAGAATCTCATGAGTCTCACCATTATCGTCACTGAACAGTTTAACCTGGACAGCCTCAAAATCCTGACCCGTGTAAAGAGAGAACCTCCCATCCAGGAGC
>JAAZXD010000382.1 GCA_014240355.1 Roseibacillus sp.
CGGTGGTGAGAAAGACACGTTTGCCCCAGACAACAGGACAGGACCACCCCCGACCGGGGAGATCACGCTTCCACTCTACGTTCTCGGTCGCGGACCATTTCTCCGGAAGGTTCTGGTGATTCGCCACGCCCCGCGCCCCGGGACCACGGAACTGCGACCAGTTGGGAGTCTTCTCCGCTGCGAGGACACAGAATCCTCCGAAACCCAGGAGGGAGAGGACGGTGAGTGAGAAAATCCGCCGGGAGCAGTTTCGCTTCATGGCAATATACCTGCTCAAGTTGAGGCATTGCGTCAATCCGGAAGGAGTGCGCCACCAGAAACGGAAGCTGGCCGGGCACGCCCTGAATTTTTCCAGGGGCATCCCTCCCTTCCTCAGGCTTCCGCGCTATCGATCCATTGCCAGAAAGCCAAATTGCATCCGTTCCCAAATGTGCGCATGCTGCCACGATGAACTCAGCCACGCCCCTCGAGCGCCGCCACTTTCTCCGTTCTTCCACCGCCGCGGCCTTGGGAATCCTGGGGCCGACCGGCTCCCTCCTCTCTGCCGGGCAGCCTGTCCAGAAAGCCTCCCCGGCCGAGTCCCTGGTCAAAGTCCTTTACGAGTCCCTCAACGAAAAGCAACGCAAGGCCATGTGCTTCGCCTGGGACCATGTCGATCCGAAACGTGGGCTCTTGCGCAACCGGATTGAGAACAACTGGCGCATCACCAATCCCATCGTGGCCAGCAACTTCTACAACAAGGATCAGCAGGTCCTCATCCGGGGCATCTTTGAAGGCATGACCAGCCCCGATTGGCACGAGCGCTTCGACCAGCAACTCAAGGACGATGTGGGCGGATTCGGGAAGCGGCAATCCATCGCCATTTTCGGTGAACCGGGAAGTGGCAAGTTCCAGTTCGTCCTCACCAGTCGTCACATGACCCTGCGCTGCGACGGCGACAGCGCCGAACATGTCGCCTTTGGAGGACCCATCCTCTACGCCCATGAAGGAGAGCGACTCTACGAAAAACCCGATCACCCGAACAATGTCTTCTGGCATCAGGCTGTAGAGGCCAACAAACTTTTCCAGACGCTGAGCCGCTCACAGCGAAAGGAGGCCCTTGTCACTCACGGCATGCCTTCCGAGGAACTGATCGGCTTCAAGGGCAAAGGCGGGCAGTTCCAGGGCTGCCCGGTCAGCGACTTCACCGACGACCAGCGAAGTGAGGTGCAGCGGATCCTCAAGATCCTCCTTGAACCCTTCCGGCAATCAGACCGCGATGAGGTGAGCCGGTGCCTCAAGGCCCAGGGCGGACTCGATGGCTGCCACCTCGCTTTCTACAAGGAGGGAGACCTTGGTGACGACAAGATTTACGACAACTGGCGGTTGGAAGGCCCATCCTTTGTCTGGTACTTCCGTGGCCGCCCCCATGTCCATGTCTGGGTCAACGTCGCGGAGAATCCCTCCGTGAAACTCAATTCCTCCCAGGATTCCGTGGGCGTGTGAGACGCCTTGTCCCCGCGAGGAAAGCGGGGGGAGGCAGACCACTCCGCCGATTCCCGTTGACTCGGCCGCCCCGATATCGGCAGATCCTCTGATTAACAGCCCGTGACAGCAAGGGGCTCAAACCCAGCCAGTATCCCGGAAGACATGAAAGCCACCAACGAATTCATCAGCAGAAAAATATCCCGCCTCACCCTCACTGCCTCTGCTCTTGTCGGCCTTTCCATGCCTCTTCAGGCCGGGATCGGCGTGAAGGAAGGAGAGAAGATTGCCTTCCTGGGGGACTCCATCACCCAGGCTGGCGCCCGCCCCAACGGCTACGTCCGGCTCGTCATCCGCGGGATGGAATCTTCTGGAGTGAAAACCTCTGCCATTCCCGCTGGTATCAGTGGTCACAAGTCCAATCAGATGCTCGCCCGCCTCGAGCCCCACGTGCTCAGCAAGAAGCCCAACTGGATGACCCTGAGCTGCGGCGTCAACGACGTCTGGCACGGCAAACGCGGCGTGTCCCTCGCCGACTACAAGGTCAATATCACCAAGATCGTCGACCGCTGTCAGAGCGCCGGGGTCAAGGTCATGATCCTGACCTCCACCATGATCGGCGAGGACAAGGACAACGCCAACAACAAGAAGCTGGCCACCTACAACGATTTTCTCAAGGAGCTGGCCAAGGAAAAGAAATGCCTCCTGGCCGACCTGAATGCCGACATGCAGGCCGCGATCGCCGCCAGCGCAGACAAGAAGGGCGGCAAGCTTCTCACCAGCGATGGGGTCCACATGAACCCTGATGGCAACAAGATGATGGCCACGGGCGTGTTGAAAGCCTTCGGCCTGAGTGCCGAAGAGCTCAAGAAGGCACAGGCCGCCTGGTGATCCCCTGCAGGGAAACAAGGGGCCATTGGACGGACCCCGCCACATACAGGCCCTCTCATCCCTGCACCGACTCACCTGGTGCGGACTCCCCATCTGCTTCTGCCAGGCAGATGAGACGCGGTCTCAATCGCAATAAACGGAGACACGAAATATCCCTTGGACTCGGTATTTTACGTCCTATGTTGGCGCCGTAGAACAGACAAGATATGCAAGGCGACCCAGAGGTAATCCAGGCACTCAATGCGGGACTGACGGTCGAACTGACCGCCATCAATCTCTACTTCATCAGCTCCAAGATGTGCAAGGACTGGGGACTTGATCGCCTCGCCCAGCATTTCTACGACGAGTCAATCGAGGAGATGAAACATGCCGAGGAGGTCATCGATCGCATCCTGTTTCTTGGCGGGGTCCCCGAGATCGCCCGCTATCACGAGATCAAGGTGGGCACGACGCCACGCGAACACATTGAGAGCAGTTACGAACTGGAGAAGAAGGGCGTTGCTACCTACAACGAAGCGGTCGCCCTCGCCATCGATAAGAAGGATGCGGGAAGCCGCGCCCTGATGGAACGCATGGTGGTGGAGTCGGAGGAAAGTATCGACTGGGCCGAGTCCCAGTTCGACCTTATTGAACTGGTCGGCCTGGAGCGATACTTCGCCCAGCAGATGAATCTCGCCCAGCAGATGAATACGGGCGAATAGTCCGCCCGCATCATAGGATCCTGCAGTGCCCGAACCTGGCGGAGGACACGAGACCTCCCTTGCCGGGGCCTTGGCCGTGCAATCGCTACCGGTGAGCCGGTTGGAGGGCGGGACCGC
>JAAZXD010000383.1 GCA_014240355.1 Roseibacillus sp.
GGATCAGCGGAATGGGGTTCCTCCGCCAGGCGGGCGGCATCACCGACCCGGCGGCAGCCTTCGGTGGAGGCAACGGAGGCCTGGGTGGCCACGTTCCTGGTGCCACCCCGGCCAAGCTCCCCGGCGATCTCGCAATGTTTCTTCCCAAGGGTTCGGACGTCGTGATGCAGACCCACTTCCACCCCTCCGGCAAGAAGGAGGTGGAGGAGGCCGAACTGGCCCTTTACTTTGCCAAGAAGGCCCCCGAGGTGAATCTCGTTCCCATCCAGATTCCCCCCTTCTTCGGTGCCACCCGAGGCATCAATATTCCGGCGGGAGAACAGAACTACGTGGTGGAGGACAGCATCACTCTTCCTGTTCCGGTCAAGGCGGTCTCGGTCGGTGGTCATGCCCACTACATCTGCCGCTCCATGTCCATGACCGCCACCCTCCCGGGCGGCAAGGAGATCAGCCTGATGGATATCACGGACTGGGACCTCGACTGGCAGGACCGCTACCAGTTCAAGAAACCCCTCGACCTGCCGGCCGGAACCGTGCTCAAGACCCGTCTGGTCTATGATAACTCAGCCAGCAATCCGGAAAACCCGAACAGTCCGCCCCGCCGCATCACCTGGGGCCAGGAATCGGATGATGAAATGGGAAGCGTCACCCTGATCGTGGTGCCGGAGGACAACAGCAAGATCAAGGCCATCACCGACGCCCAGCGCGGCCAGCTCATTGCCAGCGCCGCCCAGGCCATCCAGCAGGCCAGCCGGACCTTCCTCAACGTCAAGAACTACGATGAAGACGGCGACGGACTCATCCAGTATGAAGAGGTCCCGGGCCGGATGCGCTCCCGCATCTTCTCGCGCTTTGACAAGAATGGAAACAGGATCCTCGACAAGGATGAGCAGCCAGCGGTGCAGCAATACCTCAACTCTTTCCTCGGAGGGTTCCGCAGACGCTAGCGACTTCTGCGATGCAACTGCTTTCCTGTATTTCCCTTACGGTCCTCCTGCTCCTCAGCCCCACGGCCTGGTCCCAGTCGACCCGGAAGCAATCACCTCTCCAGCTGGGAAACCTCCGCCTGATGGACGTGACCGGCGTGGTTCATGAACCTGCCAAATCCAAGGGAACTGTTGCGGTGGTCTTCGTCTACGTCGACACGACCTGCCCCATCGCCAATTTCTATCAGCCCTCCCTGCGCCGCCTGGCACGGACCTTTGAAGCGAAGGGAGTACGCTTCTTTCAGATCCATCCTGACCCGGATGGCAAAAAGGAAGATCTCGCCAGACACGCCAGGGAGTTCGAGGTGATCAGCCCGGTCATCCTCGACAACAGGCAGGACTACGCCCGACTCCACAAGGCGAGAGTCACTCCCGAGGCACACGTCTACCTCCCCAACGGCACTTGCGTCTATCGTGGACGCATTGACGACACCTACACCACCTACGGCAAGCGCAGGCCCAAGCCTACCACCCACGATCTCAAGGATGCCCTCGCCGCCATCCTTGGAGGCAGGAAGGTCACCACTCCGGTTACCAAGGCAATCGGCTGTCAGATCCTGATCGAGCCATAGGGCCTGTTCCGGACAGCTCCCGGAGGGGTTACTTCTTGGGTCGCACCCAGATGTTCCGGTAAAATACCGGATTCCCGTGGTTCTGCAGGAAGATCGGCCCCCCGAGTTCCGGTTTGAGCGGGCCACCCACCGGAGCCGCCGTGGTATGGGTTTTTCCCATCTCCTGGTCCTCGTGAACCGTAACCCCGTTCAGCTTGACCGTCATGCGCGGCCAGGCCGTGCGCTTCCCCTCCTTGTCAAACTTGGCATGGGTGTACTCCACGTCATAGGTCTGCCAACTCAGGGGCGGGAGACACATGTTGAGCTTGGAGGCGGCGATGGAGTAGATCCCCCCGCACTCGTTCATGAGGCCTTCCAGGCCGAAGGAATCGAGAACCTGGGTCTCCCAGCGTCCCTGGTAGTAGACTCCGCTGTTGCCCCGTCCCTGGGACCGTGCATGCGGGCGATACGGCGTGCGAAACTCCACGTGAATGGTGCAGTCCCGGAAAAGTTTCGTACTGATCGCGCCGGTGGCACCCAGCAACCCGTCCGTGATCCTGCCGTTCTTCCAGTGATCGACATTACTACCGTCAAAAATGACCACCGCACCCGCGGGGGCCTTTGCGCCAAGAGTCGGGCTCTTCCGCTCCACCTTCTTGAGAGCCATTCCCTTGCCACTCTTGGCCTTTATATTGAAAACACCGTCCGCAATCTCACCGCTGTATTCCTTGTGTCCTTCCGGCGGGAACTTGCGCGTGGCACTGAATTCCGTTCCTCCTCCGGCCATGTAGCGCTTCTTACCCGCCGCTGGAACGAAAGCAGCCTTTCCTCCATCGAGTTTGCCATCCAGCAGGCTCTTGCCCTTGCCATCCCATCCGGCTCCCGGGAGACCCCCCGGGTAGAGCACCGCGTGGAAGTGGCCATTGCCCAGCGCGATCACCTGGGCTCCGGCCCCCTTGGCCGCGTATTCCCCCTGGATCACGAAATCGGGATCTTCCTTGGCCGCCTTCGCGGGATCGGTCCAGACCTTGTTGTTGTCAGCCGCATGGGCAGCGGACAGGGTCAAAAGGGCGATTAATGCAGAGAGAGCGGCAAAGAATGAGGTCATCGTTTTCATGAGTGGTTCGGTTTGCTACGCGATGAAGGCGTATTAACAGGGACTCGAAAAGCCCTTTATTCCAACATTTTACCCAAGGCGGATCACCCTTCCATGCGACCGGGGAGGACTCACTCCTCCTCTCACAAGGCCCTGGGTTTTCCGATCCCGGCGTTCATGATCCCGGATTACGCCCCATGAACACGACAACGGAGGAGACCTGGTCGCCGGAACCTCCGGCGAAGTCTCCTCCGTGAACAGCGCCCCTCGATCAGAGAAAACGCGGAATGGCGTGACCGGGATCAGTGAAAGGCCTTGAGAGCCGTCTCAGCCTCCCCGATACGCTTGTTGAAGCCTTCGAACTTCTTGGTATTCTACTCCGTACTCTTCGGCTTGGTTTTCAGCCAGTCCATGAGGCTTTTCTTGGCCGTCTGGAATTCTTCAATGGCGGCCTTGTAGCCGTCGGCCTTGCCAGGGTTGGCCTTCACGTAAGCCTCGATGGCCCCGATACTCATCCGG
>JAAZXD010000384.1 GCA_014240355.1 Roseibacillus sp.
GTCACCCGGTGACTTGGGACAACATGTCGTCAATTTCCCCTCTGACCGGCATCGCCTCCTGTGCACCCGGCCTGAGGGTGGCGAGGGCGGCAGCGGTGTTCGCCATCCTGACGGAATCCAACAGCTCGAGACCCTCCGCATGGGCGAGAGCAAATACACCCGCAAAAGTGTCCCCGGCACCCACCGTATCGACGGGCGAGACCGAAGGAGGCTCCGCCTCCAAAGTCCGGCCCTCCGTGAGGACGCACGTGGATTGTGCCCCACGCGTCACAATGATTGCCTCACATCTTTCCTGGATGCAGGCCATCCCGTTTCCAGACCGCAACCCCTCCTCTTCCCGCTCGTTGACGATGAGAATGTCAAATGGGATGTTCCTCTCCATACTCTCCGGGTCCCACGGGGACGGATTGAAGATCACGGTCGCGCCCGCCTCCTTTGCCACTCCGGCTGCACGCGCCACGGCATCGAGGGGACACTCCAACTGCAGGAGGGTCACCGCTGAATCCCTGAAGTGACTCACAAGTCCATCCATCCTTGCCTCGGTAAGCTCGTGGTTCGCACCAGGATGCACGACAATGGTGTTCTCCCCTTCCCCGTCCACCGTGATAAAGGCCGTCCCCGTTGGTTCGGCCCCTGCCAGCACTCCGGCGTGATCGATACTCTCTCCCGCCAGATAGTCGCGATAGCGCTTCCCGGGTTCATCGTTGCCCAGACACCCGATCATCCGCACCCGGGCACCCGCCCGCGCAGCCGCCACCGCCTGATTCGCTCCCTTCCCTCCAAACGCAGTCAACGCCTGCGAGGCCGTCAGGGTTTCCCCCGGCCCCGGGAAACGGGACACCCGAAAGGTGAGGTCGACATTCAGGGAGCCCACCACCGAGATTATGGGAGCCTCCTTCACAACCTCCTCGAAGAAGGAACCAGCCTGTCCCACCGGAATACGTCCCCTTGCCTCACTTCCTGCTCAACTGCCCCAGGGCGTGCGTGATGGCAACCTTGGCGTGCCCCTGCGCGTCCTTGCGAGCCCCTTCCAGGATCTTCTCCGTAGCACTGCCCCTTGAAACCATCACCGCCGTCACCGCATCAAGGACCAGCGGATCATCGTCTTTCAAAAGGGGCGCCAGCCTTGGTGCGAGAGACGCCCCGGCAACGTAGCGCAGCTGTTGCAGCAGAAAACTTCGCACCGTGCCCGGACGATCACCCAGGGCAACCGACGCGTAGAGTTCCGTCAGGATCTTCCGGTCATTCGCACGGGCGGGAACGCTGCAGTGCGTGGCCAGTTGGTGCAGCAGCAGGCGCTCCTGCCAGTCCTCTCCGCTGTCCACCTCCTTCAGACCATCAATGAGTTCCCTCACCGCATCCACTCCCTCCTTCAGAATGGCAGCCACCAGCCTGTCACCCTCCTCCTTCTTGATTCCTCCCCACCTGCTGTTTCTCAGAGCCGGCAAGCGCTCCACGAAAACGCTCCGCTTGATCTTGGTTTCTTCTGCCATTGTTCCAATTCGTTGCTGACTTAAATCCAGGATCCCAATCCTACAGATGCCAGGGGGCCCGCATCGGCTGGTCGATAAGGCGGTTTGCCTCCTCGTCACCGATCGCACGCTCGGTCCTGGGATCGAACTTGATTGACCGCCCCGTCCGGAAGGCGACGTTGGCGAGATGCATGAGACTCACGGTGCGGTGAGCCACCTCGGGATGTCCCCCGGCAAGCACCCGCGTCTTCACCGCCTCCCCGAACCCGACCAGGGGTTCCTCATCGGGAATCGCGTCAAACGCACGGCGCTCCTCTTCGTTGAGGTCCTCCCGGCTGATATCCTTCGCCTTCAGGCCATGTGGCTCGCCCCACTCCCCACTCTCCAGGACAAGCTCCACCCCATCCTCATACTTGAAACGCACCCATCCCCACATCCCGGCCACCTCGGGATGCGCCGGCGGCGCATGAGCCGTGACTTCAACAGGCGAGGTCTCGTCCTTACCCATGCGATAGGTGATGGGGTCAAGGGCATGCTGTCCCATGTCCCCCAGTCCACCGCCGTCGTAGTCCCAGTACCCGCGATGCATGCCGCCGAAACGCGGCGGATGAAACGGCTTCAGGGGAGAAGGTCCGCAATACATGTTCCAGTCGAGATAATCGGGCACTGGTTGGGGTTTTATCTGCACGGGACCGGACCACTGTCTCACCTTGAATCCTCCCCGGTGGACCACCCGCACCTCCCGTCCGTTCACAAGCCCGGCCCGTACGATCTTACGCATGTCGTTCCGGCCATTGGAGGCGCCGAAGCGCCCGTAGGTCCCGACCTGGAAGATCCGCTTGGTGCGACGGGAGGCTTCCACCACCGCACGACCTTCGGCAAGGAACCGCGTCATGGGCTTCTCGCACACCACGTCCTTACCTGCCTCCATCGCCGCAATCGAAATCAAGGCATGCCAGTGGGGCGGCGTGCCGATCGCGACGACATCCACGTCGTTTCGTTCAAGGACGCGTCGGAAATCCGTGTAGCGCGTCTTGTTATCGGACTTGCCCACCCACTTCACGTCACACCGTGCAATCTCCCGGATGGCCAGTTTGTGCTTCCCACTGAGATCCCCGAAGGTCCCCGGTCCCCGGCCCCCGGCCCCGATGAGAACCGCCCCAAAGGTCTCACTGGGTGGCGTGCGCTCCCGCCCTCCCAGGACGTGTGGCGCCACGATCTGGAACAAGCCGGCCCCGGCCGCTCCCTTTACGAACGAACGCCGCTTGGTCACGACCGATTCGCCCTTCATTGTTTCTGTTTCCGAATCATTCACTTCTGCCACCGTTCCTGTTCTGCTGAGGTTCTCAATCGATCGACCTGATACCAAGGCCCTTTTTACGCCCACCCGGACAAAAATCGATCAAAAGATCATATCTACAGGCACAAAAATCCGCTTCCCACCTTCGCCCGGCCCTCTACACTCCCCATCCAAGTCATGAAGCAATTCACTCGCCGTAAATTTGTCAAAAACACCGGCATCACTGCCGGTTCCGTTCTCGGGTTCCCCGCCATCGTGAGCGGACAAAACCTGAACTCCAAGATCCGCGTGGCCTGTATCGGCACCGGTGGCAAGGGCAGCAGCGACACCGACAACGCCGCTCGCGAGGGAGGCGAGATCGTTGCCCT
>JAAZXD010000385.1 GCA_014240355.1 Roseibacillus sp.
GCTGGTCCCCCGGGCGTGACGCGAGAATGGTAGAGCCAACGGACTTGTATTGAATCTGGTGAAAGTGATAACCTTCGTGCAGGTCGATCACCCAATCGGGCTTGAGTTTTTGCACGAGGGTCCAGATGGCCTTCCCGACGATGGAGGACGCCTCGTCCCCAGCCCCGGTCCGGGGGAAGTTGCGATTGAGGTCGGCCTCTGCCCTGGCGAGTTCGGGCAGGTGGCGCGTTCCCGCCCTGAGGCCGAGTTGGTTGGCCTGCGGCAGCACCACGAGGCGTCCGCGTAGAATAGGCCAGTGGCGAATTTGTTCGGCGGCCCGGGCCCCGGCCGGTTCATTCCCATGCAGGCCGCCAGCCAGAAAGACAGTGGGCCCGGGCTGGGAGCCCTCGATCACATGGTAGGGGGTTTCCCATTTCGTCCCCGCCGCAAGGATTCCTGATGCGATTTCCCCTCCGGCAGGGCCGGGGAGGAGCAGGAACAGGGCAACGGACAGAAACTGCTGGACGCGCACAATGCAGGCACCGCATCACAGGAGAGCATTCCTGTCGAGCGTGGTCCTCCGGGGGCTCTTTTACTGGGGAAGGGATTACAAGTCGTCCCCGGCGGCATACTTGAGGAAAGCTTCCACCGTCTTGGTCGCCATCTGGCCGGGGAACTGCATGGGAGTGTCGTAGAGCTTTTTCTCAAAAACCCCGATTTTCCCATCCGGCGAACCATCGAATCCGATGATGGTGATCTGCTCAAGTTTGCCCGCCTCCTTGACCGAGGCCCAGGCTCCGAGGGCGCAGGGGTCGTTGATGCCGAAGATGCCGACGAGGTCGCCGTGGGCGGTGAGCATGTCGGCGGCCACCTCCGCGCCCTTCACCCGGTCGCCTTTCCCGTTCAATTCACTCACGATCTCAAGCGTGCTGTTGTTCTCCCTGAGGTAGTCCTTGAACCCGTCCACACGCTTCTTACAGGAGTTGGCCTCGGGCAGGTTGATGATGCCGATCTTGCCGGAGCCCCCGGTGGCTTTCATCATGGACTCTCCGGCGAGGCGGCCGCCCTGGTAGTTGTCGCTGCCCACGTGATAGGTCACCAGTTTCTGGACCTCAGGGTCTTCCATCTGGATGTCAAAGGTGAAGACCGGGATGCCCTCAGCATGGGCGGCCCGCACCCCCGAGCCCGTGGCCCTGGAGTCGGCGGGATTCAGGAAGATCGCGTCGCACTTCTGGGTAATGAACTCATCAATCTGGGTGTTCTGCAGGGCCGCGTCTCCCTTACCGTCCATGGCCTTGAGGGTGTAACCCGCAGCCTTGGCGGCCTTTTCCATCTCCTGGGCGATGAGTTGGAAAAAAGGATTGTTCAGGTTCATACAGGTCATCCCGATCGTGCCCTTGCTCTCTCCTGATGCCGCTCCGCGGCTTTCCGCATCGTCGCCACTACTCGCGCCCGTGAACGATTCCCGATTGGGATCTTTTTCCGCGTCTGCAAAGAAGTAGTGTTCGCATGGGATGAACTCGCCCGTGAACGTGCCGCCGTCCTCATCGTTGTCCGTGTTGGCAGTCTTGTCGCCACAGGAGGTCAGACTCAGAATGAGGGCGGAGAGGATGAGGGAGAGAAAGCGATTCCTTTTCATGGTTTTGAGAGTGCTGCCTTGGGAGATTGAATCCGGAAGGGGCATCTGTGAATCCCAAATCGAACTCTACTGAAGAGGAATTAACGGGAAATCGTGATAGTTCGCAATTGATAAGGATCGTATCACGCCCTTGAGCAAAGCCTCCCCTTCCGGCCCAGAATGCTGCCATTGTTGAGCCATTCCGGCGGGTCAGGGGGCCGCTTTTGGGCTCCCGCGCTTGAGGAGCCGCTCCCAGAGGCCCACCTGGCGGGCGCGGTCCAGGAGCACGGCAATAATGATGATGGCCCCGAGGACCATGTCCTGAACGGGGTCCTTGAAGTTGAGTTGGTTCATCCCACTGCGCATCACCCCGATGATAAAGGCTCCAATGAGGGTGCCAAAGACCCGGCCACTGCCGCCGAAGAGACTCGTGCCGCCCACTACCACGGCTGCGATGACTTCCAGTTCGAGACCAGTTCCCATTACGGTGGTGGCCGCATTGACACGGGAGGCCTCCAGGCAGCCGCCGAGACCGGCCAGGAGACCACAGACGGTGTAGACGAGGAGGATGATGCCAGCCACGGGCACTCCGCTCAGGCGGGCCGCTTCCATGTTGCCGCCGACCGCGTAGATGTAGCGACCGTACTTGGTCTTCGACATGAAGATATGGGCAGCGAGGTAGAAGAGAACAAGAAGAGCCACCGTATTGGGGATCCCGATCAGGGTGCCGTGGTTGAGTTCCCGGAAGCCGGCGGGAAGCTGGGTGTCGGAGACCGTAAACCCCCCATTGGCCTGCTCGGCCATGCCCCGGGCAATCATCATCACTCCCAGCGTCACGATGAAGGGGGCGACCTTGCAGTAGGCCACCAGGGCCCCCGAGAAAAGGCCGATCAACCCCGCGCAGAGAATTGCGACCGCAAAGCCGGAGTAGACCGCGAAGTTGCCCGCGGTCGCAGGATCGCCCCCGGCCGCGATGACCCGCTCCTTGATGAACCATGCCCCCACCATGGCGGAGAAGCCCACCAGGCTGCCGACCGAGAGATCAATCCCGGCGGTGATGATCACCATGGTCATCCCAATTGCCACAATGGCAATGACCACCACGCGCTGGGTGACATTCTTGAAGTTGTCGAGGGTGAAGAAGGTGGACTTCTTGCGAGGTTGCGGAGTCAGGACCGCGAACTGCTGGAACATTGGGTATTTCTCAGGCACAGCCTTGATCACTTCCATCCCGGCAGGGCCCGCGGTGGCGATGGCTCCGAGTTGACGGCCCTCGTCGCGCAGTTCGTTGAGCTTCACCCGCAGGTTCCGGGGTGCTCCGATGGCAAGGCGAACGTCAGCGCGGCCCTCTGTTTCCAGGCGGCGGGCCAGGGTTCTGGCGAAGGTCTCGAAATCGGTCTTGTCCTTTCCGTAGATCACCACGGCCTGGTCGGCCGGAATTTCCCTTGCGATCCGCTCGGCCACGTTCCTTGCGCTGCGGTTGTCGGAGGGGGCGACTTCCTTGACGGTCAGAGCGCTGAAGAGGAGGACCAGGG
>JAAZXD010000386.1 GCA_014240355.1 Roseibacillus sp.
GATCCCTTGTGCGCGATCCTGTTGAGGGTCCTGCCCAGTGATCCATCAGCCTTGATCTCGATCGTCGTCACGGTGGATCCGGAGTAATTGGCAATGATGACCGCCTTGGCCCCGGGCGTCAGGACAAGGTGGCAGGGATGAGCCCCGTGTGAGCTGACGGTATTGAGCTTCTTGAGAACTCCGCCCTCTCCATCGGCGATCCGGTAGGCGGTGACCGCTCCGGACGTCTCCCCGCCGTAGCTGTCGGTCTCGTTCACTGCGTAGAGAAATTTGCCATTGGGGTGCAGGGCGAGGAAGGACGGACTGGGCGTCTCGGCGGCGAGGCGAAGGTCGGAGAGGGCGCCGGTTGCGTCGTCGAAGCGGCAGGAGTAAATACCCTTGCTTTCGCCGTTGGTGTAGGTGCCAAGGAAGATCGTCCGTTTCATGAAGGGAAGTAAGGAGAGTCCGTGGGGATCTGCAAGCTAGAAGCTAGGAGCGCGAACGTCTCGGTAGGAATGCCGAAATCCTCAAGCATTTCGCGTGAATCGACCTAGCGCGCAAGGGGCCGGATATGATTGGATGGCACGCGTCATCCGTTATCCCAGATGAGGCAAAGAGCCCTTCTTTTAATTTCTGCCCTATGCTCCTCGAACGCCCATTCCGACGAACTCTTTGGGAAGCGCGCGCCCGACGGCGACGTCTCCGTCGTCGTCAGAGGCGAGCTCAAGCAGTGGCACAAGGTCACCCTCAGGGTGCCGGATGCCATCAATGACTGGCTGACGATCGTGCGGAGGTAAGCCAACCGACTCACCTCCGTCAGGGCTCAAGTTGCCGAGCTTCGGGCCCCGTTGAGCCGGGCTTGAGGTGCAGCTCGGAGAAGACCGCGTGGGTGTTCACCACCCGCAAGCCGACCGTGCCGGTGGCGAAGGTCGAATCGGTATGGACAATCGCAGGTGCTCCATTGTGAGTGATCACGATCTTGCTGCCCGCCATCGTGACGCCAAGCTTCTGTCGTTGGTCAGGATTGATGGTCGACTCCTTGCGAGCGAGCTCATTCCATTTCGTCCCGTCCGTTTTGCCGAGGATGACGAGGTTCGTGCGCGGGATCAGTCCGGCAAAATACCCCCGCTGCGCGTCGAAGCCCACCGAGGCGCCGCTGGTGCGGAACAAGATGCCCCCGTCCCGCGCGTCACGGTTGCCTAGGAAATCGATGGTGACCTCGACGTTGAGGTCCCTCGGGGCCTGGTGGTTGAGCACTACTTTCTCTCCACTGCGATACTCATTGATCGGATTGGCGGGCGTTCTTCCGAGATGGAGTCCTTCCTTGGTATGGTCGTAGAATTGATGATGACCAAAGTAGCACCAGATTCTGTTGTGGTCGTTGCTCTGGAGGGAACTTGTGTGGTGCCGACGGGCTAGGATGGTGGTCTTCTCCCCACGAGGTCGCCTGAGGACCTCACCCTCGGCCACCGGGCGACCGAACTCGGGATAGCCGTCCTTCCCGATCTCCATGGGCTGCGCAAAGATTGCGCGGCGCCAGCCGGGTTGGCGATCGCGCTTGGCGTGAAAAATGTGCCACCACTCAGAGTCGTCGGGAGATTTGACGAAGCAGGAATGCCCGATTCCGTAGGTTTGTTCCGTAGCTGTGAAGACCGGCTTCGCGTGTTTCTTCCAGGCCTTGGGATCGAGTGGGTTGTCGCCGACCAGCTCGAGCATGCCCAGCTTGTAGGTTGGCAGCCAGGACGCGCCGCAGGAGTAGAGCACGAGGGTGCGGTTTCCGGGTTGCAGGACCTGGGGCCCCTCGTTGAGGCCGCGTCCCTTGCCCTCCGTCTCAGTGAACTCCCATCGGAAGTCGTCGTTCGAACAGATCTGCACGCGTGGTCCCGCCATCGCGGTGGGCGACTTCATGGACGCGAGGTAGAGAAACTGGCGATCGGTGCCGGCCCCATCCCAGCCCGACCACAGGGCGTAGAGTTTGCCCTTGTGCACGAGCGGTGTCATGTCGATGGCCCAAAGGTTGGGGGACTTGCCGTCGGCGCCCTCGCCGGTCGCGAGCGGTCCGTGCAGCTCGTACTCGCCGAGCGGATCGTCCGTCCTGGAGCGCAGGACGTAGGTAAGGTGGTTGGCATTCTTTCCGTCCGAGCCCGCAAAGTAGATGTGCCAGTGCCCGTCGAGGAAGTGGAGCTCCGGTGCCCAGATCTCCTTCGAGTAGGGACCCTCCCCCGGGGCGCGCCACACCACGTGCTTCTCGCCGAGCGAGCTCAGGTTGTCACTCGTGTGGATGGCAATTGCGCGGTTGCCTTCCGAGAGGCACCACAGGTAGCTCTTGTTCTTGCCATCGCGCACGATCCACGGATCTGCTCCCTCGCCGATGGGATTGACGAAGTGGGTGGTGGGGAGGGCAGCGTCGGCTTTCCTCGCCGGGTTGCCCGCATCCTGCGGCAGCTCGCTGTTCCATTTCTCCAGTCTGGCGTGCAGTTCCTTCACGACCTGCGGGAAATTTCCGGCCACGTTGTGTTTCTCCCCGGCATCCTTGCCGAGGTGATAAAGTTGCGGATCGCTGCCGTCGTAATTGACGAGGAACTTCCATCGACCGTCCCGCACCGCGAGGTCGGGGTTGTCTTCCTTGAGGCCGTGACCGAAACCGGGACGGTCGGGGGGGCGCCGCCAGAAGAGTGGGGTGCTCCGGCTCTTTTTCTCCCGGCCGAGCAGAGTGAGCCCGAGGTCCTCCCCGTCGAGGGTGATCCCTGCAGGCAGCTCGGTATCGCACAGGCTGTAGAGGGAACGATTAAGATCGAGGGACGAGAGAATGGAGGTGGTGTTGGCCCTGCCTGCTGCCTGCTTGTTCATCAGGCCCGGGCCCCAGACGATGAGAGGCGAACGGATGCCTCCCTCGTAAAGCCAAGTTTTTGCGCCGCGGAGGGGATCGGATTTGCCCGCGCCGGTCTCGTGCCCGTTGTCAGAGGCGATGAGGATCAGGGTGTTCTGGCGAAGCTCCGGGTCGTTCCGGATCCGGTCAAAGAGGGGGCCGAGTTGCTCGTCCATGGCATCCAGGACGCCGTAGTAGATCGCCCGTTTGCCCCCGTCACCCCACTTGTCGAGGGGCGGGAAGAACGGGGAATGAACGTCGTCAGGCCAGAGG
>JAAZXD010000387.1 GCA_014240355.1 Roseibacillus sp.
CCATTCACCGAAGGGGGCCACAATCTCACCAGCCTTCAGACAAAACAAGCCGGGGAATTCCCGGCTTGTTCCTCAAACGATCATCAGCGCCGGGAGGGCGATTTCCAGTCCGCCGCCTTAACCGGCTTGAACACCTTGGGAGGTTTCTCCCCCTCCACCGGAAGGCGTACTGAGATGGGGCCACCCTGGCAGATCGCCACCACCAGCAGGCCGGCGCGCTTCAGCGACTCCAGGTACTCTTCCGACAATGGATTCTGCCCAGTGGCCTGTTCAAGCGTGACCGGAAGGAGCCGGATCCATGAAGCATTCTTCGCGTAGAAATCGCGCCAGCTCACCAACTTCCCCTTACGTTGGCCATTCACGCGGGTTTTGAACCGGCTCGGTGTATTCAATACCGAGCCTCGCGGAACGATTGTCCAGCTCGATGCTCCTGAAACAATCGTGGAACGCTTCACGAGACTCTCCCGGCTCTTCGCCGCCTTGGTGGACGCCTCGGAATCCTCTCGCAGGTTTCGCTGCTGCAAGTCGGAGAGCCTGACGGTTTGCCCCTTCAATTTAGGGTCCCGGGGCCGCTGAAGGCGGGCAAGCTGCTCATGGGTCATGCGGGGACGAACGTTCAGTGCCTTCCCCTTGCCTTTCCCGGGTTTCCCTCCGGGCGCAATCAGTTCTACCGCGCCTGGAGAACTCACTCCGATGGCGGTGATCCAGATGAATAATCCGATTCTGTTCATATTGAAAATGGGGAACGTCTACTCCTGATCGATCACGCCTCCATTGATTTCGATCGTCCGGTCCACGTTGATCTCTACTACATCCAGCAAATCAGTTCCGAATGGTGTCCGGTGGAGCAATTCAACAGTGTAAATGCCTTCCTCCGTGAAATAGCGGTCCATGCTCCTGACGGTCAGATCCCGGCTCTGGGGGATCGAGTCCTCCATGATCACAAAACTCGAGTTGATGGTCTTGGTTCCGTCCGGTCTCTCTTTCCGGGGACCAGGGTATATCCGCATATAGGTGGTGCTGTCCGGATACAAGTTGACCAGGCTCACCGAAACCGGAGGCACCTGCTCGTAGTATCTGGAGGAATCCACCCCGCTGATTGTCCCAGTGGCGATAGGCCAGATCTGGACTTTCTCCGAATCGAGAATGGTTGCCGATACCCCAAAGTCCGCCTGGGCGGTGATTGTGAAGACTTCTTCTCCCTTCACCTGGGTCAGGTCGGGTCCGGTCAGGTTGGTCGCGGAGAAGGTGATCGTCGTATTTGCCGTTTCCTCCATGTAACCCTCCGTCACCACCGTCCCGACCGGATTTTTCACCTCCTCGAAGCTGTATGCCCCATCGGGATATGCGAAGGTGTAATTGGTGTAATCCACCCACTTGGCAGCGTCTGGCGCAGTGGCATAGCTGGGATGGTTCTCGTCAAGCAACCCCGCTACCGAGATCTGCACCTGAAATGGTTGGTCCACCCGTGTCCTGGGGATCGCGAGATAAGGATCGCCGGTTACAATGGTGATGGTCGCGTTGGGCGTATAAGCGGTCACATACTGCTCATCGAGCCGATATTCTGACACACTGCGATTGTGAATCGCCCAGAGTTCGAAGAAGGAGCCAGCCCCGCTCACCCCCGTTGGTGAAATCTTCATTCCGTTCGGAGCAACGCTCATGTCCCATTCGACACCGCTGTCCTGCTGGATCTGCCGGACAAAGTTGACATAATCGGCCGGATCCGCCGACACCACGCACGGCGCCGCTGCGGCCAGCAATAGTAATTGTTTCTTCATGATGAAATGTATGGATGCCGATTTCAGGAGGGTCATCAGGATTATGCCCAGGCGACTGCTACCGCTCTTTCCGTCCCCGTATGATTTTTCCGTTGTCGTCCACAGTCGCGGAGGACGAACTTGTTTGAGTGCTCAAATCCATGCTGGACAGGAGAGCGCCATCCCCATTGTTACGTTGAGTCTGATTGAGAGTTGTGGTGCAGACGATGTCCTGCATGTCAAACCACCAGTCTCCCGGGTTGCTGGACCCCAGCTCAAAGGTATGAATGATATCGTGGGGTCCCAGGACCACGTGGTTATCTTCATCGAGAAACTGGGTCATGAAGCTCTCAATCCTGCCCTGTTCGTAGGCCGGGGCGTAGTCCGGCACGCTATCCCCGTCGATCATTCCGATAACAGACAAGTCCGAGCCCGCCGTCGAGTGGGTGTCGAACCAACTTCCGCTCCCGGATTGACCCCGGGCAGAGAAATCGATTTGTGTACCGGGCTGGACGTTCTTCTTCTCATAGACAATCACATCAGGATTCACATCATTCTCCCGGCCGTAAAAAGCCAGTTCCCAGGGAGCGGAGGCTCCCACCCGAACCCATAGAGCGGCAGGAAGCAACGTGTGACCGGACTGGAGAGCGACCCCCATCACCCGGATCTTCAGGTCAATTTCCTGCGTCGGAGTAATCGTTCCATTCGGATCAACCTCGCTCAGATCCACAACAGCCACTGGATAATCGATATTCCACACCATCCTGGGTCGGACCCCCGGTTGAACCACGGTGGGGGTCACCGAAATAGCACCAACCGGGATGTAGGGATCCTTATGGCCGGAACCACGCGGGATGGATTCGCTGGTTTGGCCGGGAAGAGAGCTTCCCAAGGCCAACAGCCCGAGAAGGGCCAGTTGAGAGGCGTTTATTTTCATGAGATCAGAGAGGGGGAGTTGTGCGATTCTTTCGAATTTCCAATAAAATTACAGAGCCTGACCTCTTGATCAATAGAAATATTAAAATAACTTGATATTATTGTATTTTTGTTGAGATGCGGGGGGCTCCATCCCTAGAAAGGTGGCAAAACCCCACCTTGGGCTCGGCTTAGCAAAATCCGGGGAAATCCGCATTACAGCCTTCAATCTCTCCAAATCCCCCTATTTCTGGGCAAAAGAGCTGGCAGATTAAATGGCCCGGGACAGCCATGATAAAGGGAGTTCGCCTGGAAAAAAGCCGGCCAGGTAACCCGTCGAGGGCCGGAGTGCGGATGAATCGGAGGGACGACCGCCGTGACAGCCGGCGGTTCATTCTTACGCCGTAACCAGATTTTTCTGCTAGGCACTCCAT
>JAAZXD010000388.1 GCA_014240355.1 Roseibacillus sp.
GCGGCGGAATTGGTGAATGAATGGAATGAAGCTGATTTGGCCCGGATCTTTCACGATCTGGGTGAAGAGCGGAGGTCCAGAGCAGTAGCCGGAGCAATCGTGCGCCGCCGTGTCACCAAGCGGTTCAGTGATACCCTCGACCTTGCTGACTGCGTTGCGGGAGTTGTAGGCCGCAAGGGGCGCATCCATCCGGCGACGCGGGTTTTTCAAGCTCTGAGGATGACGGTGAATCGCGAAATGGAGGCCCTGGAATCAGCCTTGGAATCGTCCCCAGCGTTGTTGAAGCCCGGAGGACGCATGGCGGTGATCACCTTCCACAGCCTGGAGGATCGCATGGTCAAACGGTTCTTCAGATCCCGCAGCGTGCGCGAACTTGACCGGCCCGAGTGGCCTGCACCGCGTCCGAATCCGGACTGCTGTCTGCGGGTGATCACCCGCAAACCCGTGACGCCCGCCGCTCCCGAGGTCGGAGGGAATCCCAGGGCGCGCAGCGCCAAGTTACGAGTGGCGGAAAAAAGGAAGGTGGGCGAGCAGTGAACCGCAGACGGAAAGTAAAACCTCATCTGGGATTCGGGACGATCGTGTTCCTGATAGTGGCCGCGGTGATGTTAGCGGCAGCGGGTGTTTTTCACGCTTATGTCAAGAACCGTCAGATAAACGTAGCACGGGAAATCCAGGGAATGGAGGAACGAATTTCCCAGCACAAGCTGGATATCACGACGCTTGAAGTGCGGCTCGATGACCAACTCAATCCGATTCTGATTAATGACCGGCTCAATGAGATGTCTTCTGACCTTCGTCGGATTCCGGTAGGAGTCGTAGAGGAAATCCCGGTGTCGCGGAGCGGGAGTGGTAAGGTTACGGCAACTGTTCCCGATCAAGATCCGCCTTCGATCTCAGTAATTCCCACCACCGTTTCCGTTGCGGCTGGGGGGCCCTGATCCCTGTGAAATCTTCTGTTCATTCCCGCGCCCTGCTGGTTTGCCTGGTTCTTGTGACCGGGTTCAGTGGTCTTTCGGCGCGGCTCATCTACCTTCAATGGATTGATCGCGATACGTCGGCGCCCAAGGCGGCCCGCAATCGGACGGACAAGGAAGTCATTCCGGGAAAGTTCGGCTACATCGTGGATCGGAACGACCGCATCATGGCACGGAATCTGCCGGTCACCACCGTGGTTGCAGATAAGATTCACTTGCGTGATCCAGAGGTGGCGGCGAGGGGCGTGGCCTTCGCCGAACTCGTGAACACCAGAGAATGGATCGAGGGGACGGAGCAGGAGCGTCGTCGATCCCTGAAACGTCGTACCCGTCGAATCCGTGAGGAGTTGCCCCTGGGGGGGCTTCTCGATCGCTATGTCGAGCACATGATACCGATCGCGGCGCGTGCCATCGGCATCGATCCCGGGAAGCTGGAGGAGAAACTCAGGGTCAAACTGGAGTATGTCACCATTGCGAAGGACCTGAGGGAGGATGAGGCAGACGAGATCCAGGAAGCGCTGGAGGACAACTTCATATACGGGTTCCGCTTCGAAAAGAGCGTGAAGCGGTGGTACAGCACCTCGAACATGGCCACCCACACCACCGGCTACGTGAATCACGAGGGGGTGGGGCAGTGCGGGTTGGAGCGTGAACTGGGCCCCCATCTGCGGGGTCACGATGGTTATCAGATCACGAGGAAAGATCAGTCGGGACTGGTTCTGCTCACCGGTGGCGGGGTGCTCAAGCCGCCCCGATCTGGTTTCGATGCCAGGCTCTCTCTCGATCTGAATATTCAGACCATCGTGGAAGAGGAGTTGGACTGGGGCCTCCAGAAATTTGAATCCAGCTGTGGAGCGGTCGTCGTGCTTGAGCCCAAGAGTGGTGACGTCCTGGCAATTGCCAGTCGACCACATTTCGATTTGAACCTGCGGCAGAACATGGACGAGTCAGCCATGCATTATGCGGTGCAGGGAGTCTACGAACCAGGTTCGACCTTGAAGCTGATTTCCACCGCGGCGGCGCTCGATCTGGGGATAATGAGTCCAAAGACGGAGACGTATTGTCACAAAGGATACATGAGAATTCCGGGGGGCTACGTGAAGGACTACAAGGGCTTCGAGAATATCACCCTTGAGGAAGTTCTCGCCAAGTCGAGTAACATTGGAGCCTACAAGATTGGCATGCGGGTTGGGACGAAACGCTACATGGATTATCTGCGTCGGTTCGGGTTCACTCAGAAGACCGGAATTACCCTGTCCGGGGAAGAGGGAGGCTGGACTGCCGATCCCGGCAACGGGATTAACTTCTCACGGATTACCTATGGCTATGGAGTGGTCGTGACACCTCTCCAGATTGGATGTGCATACGCGACTATTGCGAACGGTGGAGTGCGTATGAAGCCGCGCCTGGTAAAGGCTCTTCTCGCAAACGATGGCACGGTGGTGCAGGAGTTCCCTCCCGAGGAAGTGGAGCGGGCGGTGTCCGAAAAGACCGCGCGCAAGATGTGCGTCGCCCTGGAGACGGTGGTGAATCCCCGAGGGAAGGGCAATACCGGTAAATTCGCGGCGGTGCCCGGTTATCGTGTGTGCGGAAAGACGGGGACCGCACGGCTCTTTAAGGACGGAGCATATCTCTCGGATCGTTACGCGGTCTCTTTTGCCGGATTCATGCCCCGCGACGATCCCGCCTTCGTCTGCGTGGTAGTGATCCACGATCCCCTTACGAAGGAGATCAAGGTAGGAGGAGGGTCGGTGGCGGCCCCGGTTTTCCAGCGTATTGCGGCCCGCGCCGCGGCTTGCCTGAATCTCACTCCGACCGAGCCAGTGGAGGAGGCCATCGCCTCCAACGGCAGATAATTTCACCATGATCCTGCAGGAACTGATTGATCCTCTGCCCCGGGTGGCTTTGGCCGGGTCGGCGGATTGCGAGGTGTCCGGACTGCAGGACGACAGCCGGAACGTGGGACCCGGTGACCTCTTCGTGGCAGTAAGAGGCGACACCGTGGATGGGCATGAGTTTATCGAGTTGGCCTTGAAAGCGGGAGCCTGCGCCATTGTAGCGGAAACGGCGGCGAATTCAGATCTTCCCGAAGGCGTGAGCTGGGTGCTGGTGCCCGATTCGCGCCAG
>JAAZXD010000389.1 GCA_014240355.1 Roseibacillus sp.
ACTGGCGCCGGAGGAACCGTATCCGGGGGGATCGCCAATTCCTCCTCCTGCGCCTCGGGAGCGGAAGCTACGCCCTCCGTCGCAGGCACGGCACCAACCGTCAGGGTTCCGATAACGGCCCCGATGGACACCTCCATCCCCTCCGGCGAAAGAATGTTGAGCACGCCGTCAGCCTCCGCATCAAGCTCCGCGGAGACCTTGTCGGTTTCGAGGGTAACCAGAGTCTCTCCTTCCCGGACCCCTTCCCCGTCGCGTTTGTGCCATTGCGCAATGGTAGCCGAGGCGATCGATTCACCCGCGGCAGGAACCTTTATGACAATGATCTCGGGCTCGTCATCAAGGGTCGTGAATCCGAAGGGAACCTCTGTATCCCCGCCCCCGACCGATCCGGCAGCGGCTTCCTCCGGCTCAGACTCCTCTTCTCCTGCCGGTTCCGGGGCAACTGGAGCATCTACAGAGCTCATCTCCGCTCCTTCTGCAATCTCTGCAATGACCGTCCCAATCGGGACCTCCTCGCCTTCAGACACCACAATCCTGATGGTCCCCGCAGCCTCCGACTCCAACTCAGTGGACACCTTGTCGGTCTCGATGGTGGCCAGCAACTCCCCCTTGACGATCGTTTCGCCGTCGGCCTTGTGCCATTGCCCGATAGTTGCCGAGTTGATGGACTCGCCGGCAGCGGGAATCTTGACTTCGTGCGCCATGATTGGAGTGATCGGTAGCGGTGAGGTGTTTTTTAGACGGAGAAGGCCTTCTCCACGAGCTTCTTCTGTTCCCGCAGGTGCATTGCCTTGGAACCTGCCGCCGGACTCGAGGCGCTGTTGCGGCCCGCATAGCGCACGTGGTGCGACCCCACACACCTTTCGAGGCGCGGCCAGATATAGGACCAGGCCCCCATGTTGAGAGGCTCCTCCTGGCACCAGACATATTTGGCGGCGTTCCCGAAGACCCCGATCGTCTCTTCAACCAGTTCGCCGTGAAACGGATAGAGTTGCTCGACGCGAATGAGGGCGGCATTGCCAATCGCCTGTTCTTGGCGGTACTGCAACAGATCGTAGTAGATTTTTCCCGAGCAGAAAATAACGCGTTCGATGTCATCGAGCATCGGTTCCTTGATCTGAAAATCTGGCAGCACCTCCCGAAAGGATTCCCCCTCGAGGAACTCCTCCTCCCGGGAGACTGCCTCGGGCCGGGTGAGAAGACTCTTCGGAGTCATCAGCACCAGCGGCTTGAGGAACCCGCGATGCTTCTGGCGCCGCAGGACGTGGAAATACTGCGCGGGGGTAGTCGGGTTGGCCACCGTCATGTTTTTCTCCGCACAAAGCTGCAGAAATCGTTCCAGTCGCGCACTGCTGTGCTCCGGCCCCATTCCTTCGTACCCATGCGGCAGGAGCATCACCACGCTGCTGGGCGTCTGCCACTTGGATTCCGCGGAAGAGATGAACTGATCGATGACCACCTGCGCCCCGTTGACAAAGTCTCCAAACTGAGCTTCCCACATGATGAGCATCTGGGGACACCCCAGTGAATACCCGTAGTCGAACCCAAGAACCGCAGCCTCGGAAAGCAGGCTGTTGTACACACAGAACGTGGCCTGTTCCGGATCGATGTGGTGGAGCGGAATATGACGTTGCCGGCTCTCGTAATCGTAAAACACGGCATGGCGCTGGCTGAAGGTTCCGCGCCTGCAATCCTGCCCGGAGAGCCGCACGGGGTAGCCTTCCTTCAGGAGCGCTCCCCAAGCCAGCGATTCCGAGAATGCCCAGTCAAACGGTCCTCCGTTCTTGAGGGCCTCCACCCGCCGCGGCATGAATCGCTTGACCAGCGTCGGGTGCAGTTTGAATCCCTCTGGCACCGTGGTGAGAACCTTCCCCACGTGCTGCAGCACTTCTCTCGAGACGCCGGTGAAAACCGGATCGTGATTGAAAACTTCCTGAGGCTCAGCGGTCGATCCACTGAAGATGCTCCGATTTCCTTCCTCCTCCAGACGCTTCATCTCGGCGTACTCGGCCTCGAAACGATCCCAGATCTCGTCATGCTTCGCCTGAACTTCATCCTGACTCATCACCCCGCTCTTCACCAGTTGGTTCCCGTAAAGCTGGCCGATCGGCTCGCGCTCGGCGATCTGCCGGTAAATACGGGGCTGGGTGAAGGCGGCCTGGTCGTTTTCATTATGGCCCTGGCGGCGATAGCAGTACATGTCGATCACCACATCGCGCCCGAATCGCTGCCGGAAGGCGAAGGCTAATTCCGCTGCCCAGATCAATTCCATGGGTCGCTCGCCGTTCACATGCAGGATAGGCGCCTCTATCATCTTGGCCACATCAGTGGCGTAGGATGATGAACGGGCATCAGACGGCATCGTGGTAAACCCGATCTGATTATTGATGATCACGTGGATGGTCCCTCCCGTCCGGTAACCTGGCAACTGAGAGAGGTTGAGAACTTCCGCCACCGAACCTTGTCCGGCAAAAGCCGCATCACCGTGAATGAGGAGCGGCAGAACCTGCTTGCGGTCAGTCTTCACCCCATCGTCACCGAGAATGCGCTGACGAGCGCGGGCCTTTCCCTCCACTACCGCGTTGACCGCCTCAAGATGACTGGGATTAGCCGCAAGGCTGACCCTTACTTCACCATCAGCAAACTTCCGCACGCTTTCGTAGCCGAGGTGGTATTTCACATCTCCATCGCCGGCCACCAGATCGGGAACATAATTGGGAGTGAATTCGTAGAGAATGGTGCGAAGCGACTTGCGCACAATCTGAGCGAGAACATTGAGACGTCCGCGATGCGCCATTCCCATCGGGACCTCCTTGACCCCTGCCCCTGGCGAAAGTTCTATGATCCGGTTCAGGATGACCATGACTCCCTCTCCGCCCTCCAGTGAAAAACGCTTTTCTCCGAGAAATTTCTTGCCGAGGAAGGACTCGAAGAGCTCGGCCTCCAGAAGCCAGCCCAGGGTCTTCTCCTGCAACTCCTGAGGCGCCTCGTCATGCATCACCCGTCCCTCAATTCGCTCGCGAATCCAGTTCCGCACCTCGGTGTTGTGGATGTGCATGAATTCGAATCCGATCCAGCCGGAATAGGTCTCATCG
>JAAZXD010000038.1 GCA_014240355.1 Roseibacillus sp.
CGCACCTTATCCACGTTGGTGGTGTGGTCATAGGTGAGAGCCGGGTTGGTCCGGATGGGATCATCAAGGTATTCAATCTCCTGGCGAGCCCGCTGGTTGTTGGGATCGATGGAAAGAACCTGATTCAGTTTCTCCCGCGCTTCCGCATACTTGCCCGTGCGACGGAACTGCTGAGAAAGTGCCACGGTGGCGTCGGCAAGGTGAGCTTCCAGAGCACGGCGACGTTCCGCTGTGGCGAACCCTCCCGGAAGGATGCCCAGCGCTTCGTTATAACTCGTAACAGCGGTTTCGTAGTCTCCCTTCTGGTAGGCCGCGCGGCCCGATTCAAGAAGGTCTTCCGCCTGTCGAACTTTCTCTGCTCGACGCATCATCTCTCGCTTGGCCAGGTCGCTTTGGGAGAAGGCGACAGTTGGCGCGAGGGTGAGAAGGCCGAGGGACAGGGTGAGTACGCGAGCCGTGCGATTGGTTAAGTGCTTCGCTATTTGCATGGTGTGATAGGCGAGTTGTTGTCAGTTCCAGTTTCTTTGTGAAGCTTTTTTTCTCTTTGATAGTCCAGAAAGAGTAACACCTCAGAGTTGACGAATCGGTCTTAATTTGCCGCGGCGGGGGGGGCGAGGTCCATTGATTTGGTCTCCCCGTCCTCTTCCCACTCGACAATGGCAGCCCCGGCATCGCTGACTCCGGCAAATGTATAGGGTTTTTCGGCTGCATCCGGGTCAAACGGCAGGGCAAAACGGCTGCGCTCTTCAATCTGGAGCTCCTTGGCCTCCTCCCCGATCGCCGCCAGAACAAGCACTGCCGTCCAGTCCTTGACGATCACCCCGTTGCGTGACCCCTTCTTGAGTTCGACAATATCGCCCTTTTTCGCCCCGGCCACATCCTCAAAAGTAGCGAAATTGGCGGTTTGCATGACCCCTGTTCCAGGATTCTTAAAGGTCCGTTGCTCGATTTTCTTGAATTCATACCGCATTTGGGCCCCGCCCTTACTGTATACGTTTGAGTCCGTTCCCTTCCCGGGTTGAATATTATCCGAGGAGGTTCTGACTCTCCTCTTGTTCACGATCTCCTCGTGGTTGAACTTGAAAGTATCCGCATCCTTAATTTTTCCCACGGTGCTGTCAGAAGAGTAGGTCAGCATGAACTCCCGCTTCTTCAACCCCGCGCACTGCAACTTTGCGATGAGGGGCGGGAAGCTCTTCGGATCATTGGGATCGGTTTCAGCTTCAAATTCCTCAAGGTTGGCAAAACCGTCACCATCCTGATCGAGGCTGGGAGAGTTATCCCAACCCGGATCAATCCGGTGATCAAGCCACCACTGGTTCGGGATGGGATCATGCACCATCTCATAGTCAGGATCACCCAGGTCTATCGGAGTCGTGCTGTCCGCCTTGAGAAACAGCGGCGTTCCAACGAAGTTTTCGATCACGCGCTTCTTTGGGGTAACAGGTCCCTCCAGAGTGACCTTGCTCCCAATTTCAGAAGTGGCTGTCTTATACAGATCTTCGCCCGGATTCCCCGGCGCCTTCGCTTGGGACCCCCCGCTCGCATCCGGAAAGTCCTCCTCAACTTTTCCTTTAGCCATCAGGACCATTGCCCCGAGCCCCAGGGCAAGAAGCAGGGAGAAGAAAAGAGCAGCCTTGTCGTAGCTTTCGGAAAGGTTTGCCATGAAATCAGTTCGTTAATTTGTCTGTTTGGGAGCGCAGGTGATTCGATGAGAAGATACGGAAGGATGTTCCGGACCCGGAGAGGCTTCTTCAGGGACTGGTTTTGGCATCTTTGCCGTCATCCTTGGCCTTGAAGAGAACGATATCGACCTCAAGAAGGACGTTGATCTGTTCGGCCCCGAGGACCTGGCCGAGAATGCGTCTCCCCCCTGCCACTTCAACGGCAGGGCCGGGAGCAACCGGGTCCGCGGGAGCAACCGGGTCCGCGGGAGCAACCGGGTCCGCGGGAGCAGCGGGTTCGCCGGAATCGTTCGTCGGCAGATTGTCCTCAAAGGTCGGGAAATCCTCGTCTTCCGGTTCGTCGACGGGAGCCTCGAATTCTACGTCATCCTTCGCTGGAGCCTGGTCCCGTTTTTCATTCTGGATCCGGATGCTGCGCACCACGAAATAGTAGTCCTCGTGGCTGGCCAGGCCGGAAAGGATCTTCCGCATCACTGGTTCGGTGGAGCGAAAAGTCACCTCTACCGGAAGCCGGTGGTAGGGCGGCTCCTTGGCTGATGACTTTTTGCTGACAGACCGCCCACCCCGCCCCCTGGGAGCTTCCTCAACCTTGTCCTTTTCAACCGGGAGCCGGGCCCGGTTTACATTGAGCAACGCACTCGGCCTCGCATTGGCCACGATCCCGAAAAGGGCCTTCATGGCACCAAGCTGGTAATCGAGCTGAGCGGTGGCTTCGTCCTTGGGCAATGCCCCGGTGTAATTCTCGAAGCCAAGGTAGAATTTTTCCCCGGGGTACTCGATGCGGTGGGAATCAAACGAGCGGGTGACCTCGCTACGCGCGGCGTTCAGTTTCTCGATGAACTGGGGCGGCGGTATCTTTGTCAGGGTCTCAGGCCGATAATTCAGCATCTTCTCCTGCAGGTCATCCACGACTTCCTCGTAATCATCGATCTGCGACTCAAACTCCGTGGCGTTTGGAGGAGTGGGATAGGGCTTCTTTCCTTTCAACCCCATCACTGACTGCTTGTGTTGCCCGTAGGTGTCTTTCGCCTCCTCGTAGAGCCGATCCTTTTCACTTCCAAAGAGGAATGCCCCAACTGCCACGATGATCACGCCAAGAAACAGCAGCGCTTCAAACTTGTTGTTTTTTATCCAATCTCCCATGGGATTTGTCCGGGTTTTGTAGTTGCGGTTGCCCGTGTGTTACTTGATTGAAATCGGGTTCTTCAGGGGCAGGATCATGACGAACTGCTCTGCCAGCTTGTTCTCGTCCGTGATGGAGCTGTTCAGGAGGGGAAGGATCTCCTCGTCGGCCAGGTTTGCGCTCTTTGGATTGGCAGGGTTCTTCTTCAACACGAAAACCGCATCGTCCTTATCCTGGTCGGCCCTGATCTTGTCCACTATCTTGCTCACCGCGGTCGGTTCCGACTTCCAGAAGCCGGTGAGCCGGATCACATTGATGGATTCCTGGGGCGGTTCCGGAATCGCAGGCCCCTTCTTCCGTCGACTCCTGCTCTTGGCAGGAGGGGCACCCGCCCTTGATGACTTCAGATTCTGCAGGGTGCTTTTCCCGTAGGCAGCCTTGGCGAAATTCTGTTCCGCCCGTGCCTCGCCGGACTTGTCGTCCCCGGCCTTGTAGAGGCCCATCGGTTCAAAATCGGTGATCCAGACGTCCTGATCATTGAAATAGTCCTTCACCTTGCTCAGCACATTGATCCACTTCACCCGCGACGACTGCTGCCCGGCATAGGCATCCGCGAGGTCCTGCAGGTCGGACTGGCGCCGGGACTGCTGTTCAATCCTGCCCCCCGGTCCAGCCAACTGGTCCTTCACTTTCTCCAGCTCCCCTGCCTTTTCCTGCGCCTCAGCGGCGAGAACGGACTTGTTCATGGCCCAGGCCGCGAACCCGGCCATCATGATGACAGCAGCCGCAACGAGGAAGGGCTTGCGCTCGGCAGTGGCCCGTTGGGAGGCTACCACATCCGGGACGAGATCAATCCTGATGGGCGTCTGGTCCACTCCCCGCAGGGCAAGACCAACCAGTTCGCCCACCATGTGGGCTTCCCTTCCGAGTTGCTCGACATCGATGGCCTTGCCAACCGCCACTCGCTGAAGCGGATTGAAAAGCTCGATGGGCACACGCAGCTTCTCTTCGAGGAACTCCGGGAGGTAGGGCAGGTTCGCCCCGCCCCCTGCCAGGAAAACCTTGGTGGGCATGTTCCCCTCCTGCTGGCTGCGGTAATAGCTGTTGGTCCGCGCCACCTCAGCCGGCAGGCGGTTCAGTGAATTGCGAATCACAGTGGCAAGCTGAGCGGTTGCCTCGTCGAGCTGATCGGTGTGGCGACCGCCGAGGGAAACTACTCCGTTGGTCACCTTCTGGCTCTCGGCCTCCGCAAAGGAAATATTGTATTCCTTGGCGATGGCGGTGGTAACGGAGGCCGCGCCAACTGCTATGCTGCGGGTAAAAAGCCGCGTCCCCTCGATATAAACAAGATTGGTGGCCTTGGCTCCGATGTCCATGAGGAGGATGGGGGCGTCCTCTTCCGGATAATTGTAACGGAAGGCGTTGTAGAGGGCCATGGGCGCAGCATCAACCTCTCTGGTCCCAATCCCCGCCTGCGCCACCGTAGCGTTGATCTCGGTCAGGGCGTCACGCTTGATCGCAACGAGGGCCACTTCCTTTTCCGGACCCGTCGAGTCCAGCATGGCCCAGTCCCAGACCACCTCCTCGATGGGAAAGGGGACGTGCTGCTGGGCCTCAAACTTGACCAGTTCGTCAATATTATCCTCCTGGAGCGCCGGCAGCTTCATGAAGCGGGTAAAGACCGACTGTCCGGACATGGAGTAGCGGACCTTTTCCTTCTGCACCTTCAGGGCAGCGGCCAACTCCTTGACGGCCAGGGTGATTTGCGGGAGACGCATCATCTCCTGAGAGGGATCCGCAAGAATGCTCTGCGAACCGTAGGACTTGAGGATCAGTCCACCTGATTTGGCGGGATCAAAGACCGCCATGGATATGCGTTGCGACCCTATGCTAAGTGCAACGGTACTCTCTGCGTCAGCCATCGTGTATTTGGAGGAGGTAATTACGGGGCAACCCGTAGTTGAAATAATGTTTTTGAATTAGGAAGGGCAGGATCAGCGCACTCCGGGTCGGGGCAACGGCCAATTGCCCTACCGCGGCTCGGTCGCGATTTCGAGGTAACGGTCCCACCAGAGAAACTTAAACGGCGTCTCGTTCTTGTTGAGCAGTGGATACTTGTTGGTCCGCTGCATGGTGGGCGACTGCCACCAGGGCTTGCTGATGCTGCCCTGCGAAGTAAAACGGGCGGGAGCAGCAGCACCCACCACACTTATTTCTCCACCCACCGCCGTGATTGAATTCTTGCCGGCCCGGTCACTTCCAGTCAGACGCTTGATGGTGGCGGGCGAGAGGTAACAGGAGAGATAGAAGTCCTCGTCAAGCGGAACGTTCACGTGTGTCACTTCCTTCTCCATCAGGAAGTACTTCTGACCAGCCTTGTCGATCTTGTTCTCAACCGCCACATACCAGCGCACAGTGAGACGGTCGACGTAACCGTCACGCGGAGCCGCTCGACCCGGGTCGAGTTTCACCTTCACTTCGACTTCCAGCCAATCCTTGGATTTCCATGCCTTCTTCCCGGTATTGCCTCCCACACTGGGAGATTGCAGATCCTCAAAAGTGGGATCGGACGCCTCGATCTTTTTGACCGTCTGCGAGAGGGCTACGGGAGCTGCCGCAAAGACGGCCAGAGACAATGAAAGATGAACGAGATGTGGCAGGGCTTTGGATGACTTCATGATGGGCGCACCGTTGCGGAAACCTAAAAACGCCTCACCCCTTTGACCAGAAGAATTCTGCGTAAGGACTCAAGAGGATGCACGTAGTTACATGGTTACGCCCGAGGCCGGAGCAAACCACTCTTGCAACCGGGGACCAGCCACCCCACAAAGGTCCTCGTTCCGGAGTAATCCATGGAGGATCTGTCCAAAGCGATTCATAGCCACCGGCCTCTCGTCGTGGGAGCCGTGGGACATTGCAGGGTTATTAAGAACCCCATCGGGGTGACAGACTGCCATCTCGTCGAATTGCGGCTGGATGCACTTGGATCCGGGCAGGAGATCCGCCAATTTGCTGAAAAACAGCGTGCGTCCCACCCCCTCCTGCTCACTGCTCGTCACCCGGATGAGGGAGGATTGAACGATCTTTCCTGCCCCCAGCGTGCCGGAATCCTCACCGACTTCCTCCCGCTGGGCTCCCTTCTCGATCTTGAACTACGATCTCTGCCTGAAATGAATGCCCTCTGGGAGGAAGCTAAGGACCGGGGCCTGATCCGAATTGCCAGCTGGCACGACTTCGAACGATGCCCTTCGCGGAGCGAACTGCAGGAAACCATCGCGGCGATGGCAGCATCCGGGGCAAGCGTGGCAAAATGCGCCATCTGGCTGGATTGCCCTGCCGATCTGCAATGCCTTGCGGAGGCTCTTGAGAATCCCCCCCTGCCACTGGCTCTCATGGGTATGGGGCCCCTCGGCCCCAGCTCGCGCCTGTTGGCTGCCAGCCTTGGATCGGTCCTCAATTACGGTTATCTCGGAGAGGAGACCACCGCTCCCGGACAATGGCCCGCTCCCCTGCTGCGGGAAGCGATCTCGGTCCTGCTCTGAGCACGTGCCCGGGAGGCTCAGACCTGCGGCGGCCGAAACAGTCTGTGCCCCTGCGCGCAGGAACCGCTATCCGGAATCTTGATCAATCGCTCCCCGGAGGCTGGCTGATGATCTCTATCGGCGCTTCCGGCAAGGCGTCGAGAAAGGCCCGCCCGTAGCGCCGGGTCACCACCCTGTTGTCCAGGATTGCCACCATGCCGCGATCGCGGCTCGAACGAATGAGGCGTCCTACTCCCTGGCGAAGTTTGAGCACCGCTTCCGGGACGGAATAGTCCATGAACGGGTTGCCGCCCTGCTCTTCAATCTGCTCAAGTCGTGCGGCGGTCAGGGGATGATCAGGAACCGCGAAAGGCAAGCGGGTCACAATAACGTTCGAGAGGGATTTGCCCGGCACATCCACCCCGGTCCAGAAGCTGTCGGTTCCCAGCAGGACGCTCCGCTCGTCATCGCGGAACTCCTGCAGGAGGCGGTGCCGGGGATAACGCCTGCCCTGCACGAGAAGCCGCCAGTCCTGCTCATGACAAACGTCTTCCAGGGCATCGGCAGCCATCTGCAGGCTGCGATAACTGGTAAAGAGCACGAAGGCCCGTCCGTCACTGCGGTGGAGGAAATGTTCAATCCACCTCACAAGGGCCTCCTCATACTGCGGGGCCTTAGGATCGGGCATGGCCTTTACCACGTGTATTTTCATCTGCTCGCGGTAATCAAAGGGGCTGCCAATCCGGAGCGCTTCCACATCCTCCGCCCCGACCCGCCGCCGGAAATAGCTCAACCCGGGATCACCCGTGCCCAGGGTCGCGCTGGTCAGGATCGCGGTCCCGCCCTCCGAAAACAGGATCGGCCGCAGACGCCCGGCCACATCGACCGGGGCGGCCCTCATGGCGTAGGAACTGCGGTCCGCTCCGCCAGCCTCCACCCAGTAGACGCACCCCCCGTCCTCCTGCTCAAGAAAGACCTCCAGGGTTGCGTGAGCCTCCCGCAGCCGTCGCGCGCCTTCCTGGATCTCGGCGCGACTCGTCTCATTTTCGGTCTTGTCCGCGAGAGCGTCCAGATCAGCCCAGAGCTCCCGCAACGGAGCCGCCAGGGTGTTAGGCACGATCTCCGGTTCGCGCACCCGGAATTCCCGCCCCCACTCACCGAATTCGCTGACCTCTCCCAGCAAGCCAAAGAAATCCTCAGCTTCAGAGAGAGCCCGCTCGACCCCGGTCATGGCTTTGCCCATCCCCAGGGTTCGCAGTAACCCCTTCCTGGAGCGTGGATTATAGAGACGCTGGAGATCGAAGCGTAAGCCGGCCTGGCTGAGCCGCAGCCCAAGCTGGTTCGATGCCACACTTTCAAGGGTATGAGCCTCATCAAAGACCACAAAGTCGTTTGGAAACAGGTAGCCGCCATTCTCCATCAGGGATTCTATGTCGAGAAGGGAGAAGAACAGAGTATGGTTCACCACAACCGCTTCAGCTTCAACGGCTTCCTTCCGCGCTTCCTGAAAAAAACAATCGCCCCGCACTCCACAGCTGCGGGTGGTGCAGATTTCCGCCTCGCTACAGACCAGCTGCCAGACTTTCGGGGATGGTTGAAAGTCCAGATCACTCAGGGTCCCATCCTGCGTCGTTTCATACCACTTCCATATAGCCTCCAATTCGTCCGACTCATTGCTGCTGAACAGATCGCCGCAATTCATGCGGGCACGTTTGAGACGGGCCGGACAAAGGTAGTTACCCCGTCCCTTGAGAAGCGCAGCGTGGAAAGGCCTCCCGGTCAGCTTACGCACGAGAGGCAGATCCTTCTTCATGAGCTGCTCCTGAAGATTGATGGTATGGGTCGAAAAGACCGCCTTGCGCCCCTCCTCCAGCCCATAGGTCATAGCGGGCAGGAGGTAGGCCAACGATTTCCCCACCCCCGTTCCGGCCTCGACGACCAGTGAACTTTCGCTCTCCAGCGCACGACCCACCGCCTCGGCCATTTCCTGCTGCTCGGGACGGTACTCAAAATCCGGCGAACCGGCCAAAAGTCCCTCTCCTGAGAAGGCCTCCCTCATCTCGTCCTCAAGGGAAAAGCCGCTCGCCGCGTCACCCGGTATGATCATAAGGCAGCGGCAGGCGTGCCATTGGGCTCCCCGGTCATGCGGCATTTACAGTCTCTCCCCATCTCTCTTCTCGACCTCGAGCCCGTTTTAACTTCAGTCTCCCCAACAACCAACAACCAATAACCAGTAGCGATCCCCTCTCCGCTTTCCAAGTTTCTTCCCTGCGTCATTCTCGCGGTGCTGGCCACTCTCGCGGCCCTCACGCTCGTCCCGCGTGAGATCCAGGCCGTGAACATTCACCTCCTCGGATTTCCGGACAGCGACCGGACCACCCTGAATCTCCGCCCTGTATTCCTGGGCTCGCTCTGCTTCCTCCCCGCCATCGCCGCGCTCTGCTACGCCTTCGCGGGGGCTCTCGACCGCTACCTCACCCGCCAGATGCTCGGCGCCGTCGGCATCTGCTCTTCCGCTCTCCTCGTCATCTATGTCCTCGTCGACATCAACGACAACATCGACGAGTTCCAGAAGGCGGAGAACATCATCTCCTTCCTGTTGCAGTATTATCTGGTCACCCTGCCCCCTGTCTTCGTCCTCCTGATTCCCTTTGGCCTCCTCCTCGGCCTGCTCTACTCACTCGGTCGACTGTCTCACAACCGGGAGATCATCGCCATGATCCAGACCGGGCGCAGCGTCGCCCGCGTGATCGCTCCTCTCGGCGCAGTCGGTCTCTTTCTCAGCCTCGCCTGCCTCCTGCTCAACTACCATTGGGCCCCATGGGGCGAAGGCTACCGGGAGGCTCTCATCGAATTCGCCAAGTCCGGTTCGAAGAGCCAGGCGCGGAATGTGCTCTACGTGCACCGGGATGCCGAACGGATCGCTCACCGCTCCTGGCTGGTGGGAAGTTTTCCCTACAACTACACCCCGAAAGATCCCATCCTGGATGTGGTGGTCCGCAGCAAGGACGAAGACGGCCCCACCTCCGTTCTTTATGCCAAGTCGGCCACCTGGTCACCCGGTTCCAAGAAATGGGCTTTCAACGACGCCATTCGCCTCGATCTCCGCTCCCGGTTGGACGACGGCACCCTCGCTGAAAAATTCGATACCGATCTGCCCAATCCCTATCTCGTCCACGATTTTCCCGAAACCCCCTGGCAGATCGTCACCCCTGGACTGCAGGAAGATTACCTCGGGATCCCCGAGCTCCGAAGCTGGCTCCAACAGTATGGGGGAGATGAATGGGCGCCGCGCCGGTCTTACCTCACCCAGTGGCATTACCGCTGGTCTCAACCGTGGATTTGCCTGGTGGTCGTCCTTCTCTCCGCCCCTCTCGGCATCGTCTTCAACCGTCGCGGCACCGCAGGCGGAGTGGCCATGGCAGCCTTGCTCATCGGAGCCATGCTCCTCTGTTCCAAGATCTTTCTCACCCTCGGGGATGCCGGTCACCTCTCCCCCCCTCTCGCAGCCTGGGCCACCAATCTCCTCTTCACCTCCATTGCCCTGCTCCTCTTCTGGCGCCGCCTGCAGGGCCGCCCCATCTATCAGACCATCCTCAGTCACACTCCCTTGGGTAACGGGGATTGATTCTCCTCCTCGCTTTCACTTTCCACCGCGCCTACTTTCCCCTTCACTTCCGTCACGGCTCAGTCCCACCGTGACAAAGCCGATCACTTTCATTCTTCTCATGCCCCTCGCCGACTCCTGGCACATCAAGTCTCGTGCACATCATTGCTCCGTCACCGAGAAGCCGTTCACCGAAGGGGAAGCCTTCTATACAGCTCTCCTCCCTGACCCGGAGTCCGATGGCTACCTGCGGTTGGACTTCTCCCAGGCGGCCTGGGACGCCCGTGCCGAGGAATCCGAGCAACCCTTCTCCTTCTGGCGCACCGTCTACCGACCTCCCGAAGTGGAAGCCAAGGTCGAGATCGTCGACAGGGATGATCCTGAAGCTCTCCTCACCAGCCTGATCGAGCAGGATGAAGCTCACACCGAAAACACCCGTTACATTCTGGCCGTCATGCTCGAGAGGAAAAAGATCCTTATCGAAACGGACTCTCAGAAGACCCGCACCGGGCTCCTTCGTATCTACCAGCACCGCTACTCGGGCGAGATTTTCATCGTGAAGGACCCCCAGATTTCCCTTAGCCAGGTGATTCCCCTCCAGGAAGAAGTCCAAAAACTCCTCTCCCCAGATGAAGAAGCATCGGCGGAAGGCGAAAGCGAAGAACCGACCGCGGCAGATACCGACGGGAAATAAGGCGGCCTGATCTGTCGTTTGCCAATTGATCTTCAGGCAGGCCGGGGAGGGTGGATTCACTCCCTCATGAAAAGGCATCCTCCGCCCCCCACCGCTCGACGTCCCAATAGCCCTTCATCCTGATTACCACTAATTAATACCCAATATTCCGATAACCCCCTTTTCCTTTTTGACGGGAAATGGCTATCCTTCCCTGATCGGCAGGATTCCAGACCTCCAAAATGCAATCTTCCATGGATTTCGACGCGCAATCGTCCGATACTCAACCCGGTGCCAGCGTAACCCTTGCCGGTGCCACGAGCTCCGGTCCGATCGATCACAAGCAGGCTGTCGAACTGGTCATCTCTCTTTGTGATAAGACCGCTCCCGCGCACCAGCGCGGTCTGGCATACGGTGGACTCGCCCCCCGCAAGGTGCTGATTGATGAGAACCTCAACCTCTCCCTCACCCTTGAACCCGCTTCCGGGCCACTTGAGGCCATTGATGAAAGCAACCGCGACTACGTCGCACCGGAATTGCTCGCCGGAAAAGACTGCAACGCACGCTGCGACGTCTATTCGCTGGGCCGCATCCTCTACCGGCTCCTCACCGGCACGGCTCCGCAGGGTGACACCCCCCCCGCTCCTTCCTCCATCCGCAAGACTCCCCTGGTTCTGGACACCCTGATCAAGAAGGCCACCACCCCCGATCCCGAGGCACGCATCGACTCAGTGAAAAAGCTGGCCAATGACCTCCTCCTGACCGCAAAGCTGCAACCCACCATCAAACGCCCGGAGGCCCCCGTCACCCGCATGCCCGAGCGTCCCCGGCGACCGCTTCCGTCCGCCAACATCAGGCCTGACCGATCCATCGAGATTCCCTGGGGTATCATTACCAAGATCGCCCTCGCCCTCGTCGCCCTCTGGGTGATCATCCAGTTGACCTCAAACTTCGGCAGGGAGGTGGAGGAAGGAATGAGCCCAGCTCCCTACGACCCGGACCGGGACCGTGAAATTGCCGAGCGCCGTGATCCCATCGATCGGGACCGCGACAGGCAGGACGCAGCCCGGAACCCCGAGACCAGGCCCCGGACCAGAGCCCCCGTTCCCCTTGAGCGCCTCCGCGACTCCCTCTCCCGTCTGAAGGCTGCCCTCCATGCCGGCCAGCGCAATGAGCTGCCGCCAGGGGCAATCTGGCGTAACGACAGCACCTACGCCCTCTGGGACCGCTCCATGACCTGGCAGGACGCCAGGGCATTTGCGGAAGCTCATGGTGCCCACCTGGCGATCCTCTCCGACCGCGGAGAACGCCAATGGATCCGCGACCAGTTCGACCTGCGTTATCCAATCTGGCTCGGGGCCGGCAAAGGAGCACACGATCGCTGGCAGTGGCTCGATGGCATGCCCATGCCCACCACCCAGTCGGTGGGAAAACCGGAAGACCGTTACCTCGCCCTCAACAATAATGGCCTCATCATGCCTGCTGACGCCAAACGGAAATGTGATGTCCTGCTCGAGTGGCGGGACGACGGCACCAACCCGGGCACCGAACGCGAACAGCTCAAACGGGTCAAGGCCCTCGCCCTGTCGGGATCCAGGGAGTCCCTCCTCCAGGGAGCGGGACTCCCCATTGGCACCCGCACCTTTGGGAACTCCCATTTCTACGCGCTCAGGGGCGACATGGTTACCTGGGATGAAGCGCTCGACCTGGCTGCCATTCACGGAGCCTATCTGGCCGTCCCCTCCAGTGCCGAAGAACACCGCTGGATCTGTGAGAACTTCTGGACCTACCTTGGCACGGGTCAGGGACTCTGGCTGGGAGGATTCCGGGGGCAGGCAGGCCAACCGTGGAAGTGGGTCAGCCGGGAATCCTGGCACAGCGCCGGCCTCCCGGAGAATGCCAACACACACCCCCTGTTCAATCGCATTCTCCTGCAGGGCGCAGGAGAAACCGGAACCGGCAGATGGACCATGGTGGACGGTTCCAGGAGAAAGGCCCCCGGCATGCTCCTGGAGTGGAATTCACCGGTCGATGGCAGTGCCGGAGAAGTTGCCCGGGAATTTGCCGCCGACCCGTGGCTGGCCGCCATCAACCGCAAAACCCAGCAGTTCGTCGGAGCCGATCTGAGCGCCTTCGACTGGGACAGGAGAAAACTGGTCGAACAGTATGTTCGCAGCCTTAAGAATTTGATCCGCGCCCAGAAGTCCGCAACGAGGAATGCACTCCGCCAACCGGGTCAGAACACAGTGGCCCTGCGCGAGAGACTTGCGATCTGGGAGAGCCTCGAAAAAGACCTCGTTGAAGCCTACGGGAAGAACCAACTCCTGCGTGCCCTCCCTGCTGACGGCCCCAAGGCCTTTATTGCCATTCACGAGCGCGCGACCGGGACACTCACGCAACTTGAGGACAAATACGACGCCAGGATCAAGGAACGGCAGAAGACCTACCGCAACCAGATCGAAGTTCAGGCCCAAGCCCTTTCGGACCAGGGGCATCTCGAGACAGCCAACGATCTCCACAGTGCCCTGCGCCCGCTCAAACCCGATCTCAAGGCCTTCCTCCGCCTCCTCTACCCCAGAAATCCGGACCGCGGCACTCTCCCCTGGGAACCACGCCGGGATCTCCCCGGGAAGAACGAATAGGCCCCTGCTACTCCATGCGGGTAGGATTTTTGCATCGATTCTGCCAGCAGGACCACAAGTCCATCAGCCCCTCTGCTGCAACCGGGTTCCGTGGCGTCCATAATTAGCTAATAACCGCTTGCCAGTCCCCGCGTTCCTCGCTCAAACTGTTCCCCGTAATGAGAAAACTGATCCTGATCGCCTCCATCTTTGCCTTGTCCGGCGGTGCCTACGCCGACATCCAAGCGCCTCCGGGAGCACAGTACAACTCCACTCGCAAGCTCGGTCGCGCCCTCGCCAACATCCTCTACGGAGCGGTCGAGATTCCTGAGCAGTTTTTCCGT
>JAAZXD010000390.1 GCA_014240355.1 Roseibacillus sp.
GGACGGCATTGAGGAGTCCGACGGCACAACATTGCTGGACAATACCATCTTCACCCTTGGAGCCGGGATGGGCGATGGCACCACCCATCAGTATAATGACTTGCCGCTGGTCGTGGCGGGTGGCGGGGGCGGCACGCTTAAGCTAGGTAGCCACATCCACTGCAAGGTAGGAACTCCGCTGGCTAATCTCTGGTTGACTCAGCTGCATGCCCTGGGGATCGATCGAAAAAAATACGCCGACAGCACCGGGACCGTGAGCGAGATTCAAATCTGAGATCAACCCCGGAAAGAAGGTTCAAATGAGACCCCTCCTGCTCAACATGGCCATGATGTGACCGTCGTCGCAACCCACCCGGCAGCGAAGCGACAGGAGGGATCCGCGATGAAGGAGGACAATGTCGATCCAGAATGCCAGCGAGGAGCTCTTGGGGAGCCTCTGGGTTGAGGGCGGTCTGCGACGCTCAAGATCCGCGGGGACTGTGATTCAGATGGGCACCGCCTCTTGTTAGAGTTTGCACCCTTCACCTGGGGAATGTTAAGGGTGAAGAAATGAAAATTCTTCTATTGCTGCCGGCCGCCTTATTAATCGTCGGGTGCGGCGAGAACAATGCAGTTGAGGACACCGAAACCGGCGGAGTTGACGCAGGTCAACCCGAACAGGCCGCTCTGAATTCATCCTCATCCGGAGACAGTCAAGCGTCCGGGGGCCCATCCGAAAAGGTCGACCCATCCGAAGCGGGAGCCAAGGCTTTGCTCGGAGAGTTTATGGCCGCGGGAGCAGACCACGCCGAGCTGTCGGCCGCCCTGACTCCGAACCCGGATGACTACTCAGCTGCGTTCATCGGGGACGGGGCGGATAAGGCCGCGGCGGGATATCAACAGGCCTGGGAGAAAGGACAGATTGTCCTTAAGGCCGGCGCGGGCCAGACCGAACTCCTTCTCTGGAAGGCCACTACCGAGGAGCTGACCGCGTGGACCGGCGATGCCAGGGATCAATTTCCCGGCGGTTACCGCGAAGTGGCCAAGCACCTGAAACCGGGAGTCACCTGGTACCGATTCAAGTTCGTCGAACCGGACAAAACCGTGGGAATGGCCTATGATGGCCTCGTCTGCGTCAACGGACGCTGGACCATCTTTCCCAAGCCCTGGCGAGTGCTCAGATAGCGATCAGCTGCGTGATTGGGAAGTTCTTGAGACGGGAATCCAAGGCCGCGTCGAAATTGAACGAAGCTTTCCCGCTGACGGAGCAAGGTGCTTCATTCGAGTCAGTGAGGAGTGGTAATATACCGAGGCTAAAGAGGTCAGGGAGGGAGCCGTGATGCTCGTCAGTCCCGGAGAGCAATAAGGCGACACTTTTCCGCATGCAGATATCAGGGGGCGGGGTGGGGGATCAGGGGAGATGCTCCGCGGGAGCTTGCAAGGCGGAAGGGGCACGCCTGGCGAAGGATCGGAAATCAGGAATTACTCGCACCGCGGATTCTGGACTGATCGAACTCGTCGGCGGCCCCGGACCACAGGGGCGGGAGATCTCATCATCGGGGTTAACGGCCAGGAGGTGCGCAGCTCCCTTGATATTGGACGTCAACTCGCGGGCTGCAATCCGGGGGACCTCGTTCCCTTCCTGCCCACCCGGGACGGGGTGGAACACGCCAGGAATATTTCCCTGATGCCGCGTCAGAGCTTTTCGGCTCCGTAGAGGGTTGTCCTATAGCCAGGCAATTGCATATCCAGACCTGGTGCGGGTGGTCGGTCAAGTCGATCAGCGAAAGGCCCTCGTCCACTGGCGCGGAGTCCCCGGCATAGCTTCACCAATAACATGCGCAACTCGGTAGCAGGGTCAAAGCGCGGCCTTCATGGATCTATTTGATTGCCTCGACGGAAAGGGCGAAAAGGCGGGGGAAATTGCCATGACGGCTCCGTCAAAACAGCTCCTTAATAGGCCTGCCCTCGAGGATGGTCCGGGAGACCTCGGGAGGCAACAGGTCAGGGGCGGTGCGGAGTTGATTCGCGTCAAATAAGGTATGCAGCACGGTCGCGAGGAGATTTTCGGGACCATAAGGCTCCGAGGCAGGACGACTGCCGGTTCGGTCGGATTTACCTATCACCTGTCCCATTTTCAAGCCGCCACCCGCGAGCAAAAGGGGAGTCAGGTCGCCGTGATGATCCGTGCCGGCGTCCCGGTTCTTCTTGATCGGCGAACGTCCCATCTCGCCTGAGACGACCAATAGAATCTGGTCGCTCAGGCCGCGCGCCTCGACGTCATCGAGAAAGGCGGCCACCGCGTGATCCATCTGGGCTCCCAAAGTTTGCATGCCAACCAAGGTGCCGGGATTGTTGGCTCCCCCTCCGTGAAAGTCCCAACTGGAATCGACCACGGTGACGAATCCGCAACCCGCCTCGCATAGACGCCGGGCCAGCAGCATCTCCTTGCCCAGTAAATTTGTCCACCGCGCCTGGTCCACGAGCTTCTTCTTTCCCTTGAACAGAAAGTGCTTGCCTCCTTCGTGGTAATCCGCCATCCGGAATAGATGGCTGGTGTCGTATCGCGCAATGGTTTTTGGATCCTCTTTCGATAAATCAAACGCATCCGATACGCCTCGCAGCAACAGGTCGTAGGTTTGGCGTTGCATCTGACTCATGCTCTTCGCTTCTCCGGCTCGATCCATCCGACGATTTAATGCATCAAGTTGCCCCAATAGCTGGAATCGATCGACAAAACGACCGTGAGGGATCTTTAAATCGAAGTTGCCCAACTGGTCCGGACTGCCGTCGAGAACAAACCCCTTACAGGAACCGGCAAGTTGTCCCGCCCCCGCAACTTGCTGCTTTATTCGGGGAAGTCCGAACGTTGATGTCGGTGACCCCAGCTGGAGATTGGGCTCTACGGCCTCCGGCACGATAACGGTATTCATCGGCATGCCCGTCCTGGGATGAAAGGCGCCTGAGCCATGGGCGCACATTGCGGCCATCGCCGCACCCGATGGATGCCGACCGGTCAGAATGGGGAGATGATTGTGGCTGCCATCATTGGTGGCGAAGGACCGCACCACGGCCAACCGATCGGCTCGTTGGGCTAACCGGGAGAGGGT
>JAAZXD010000391.1 GCA_014240355.1 Roseibacillus sp.
CGAGTTTGTCGCCCATTTAGGCTGAGTAACAGGCCTATTTGGGCCATTCTCCAGCCATGACCCAACCACAAAAAAGGACTCGGGTAATTCACCCTAAGTCGCTGAAGTTCAACAAAGTACCGGCGATGGGAATCGAACCCATACTTCCGATGAAACGCGATTTTGAATCGCGCGCGTCTACCAATTCCGCCACACCGGCTCCGACTGGCCGCGAGTCTCCGATTGGCATCTTCCGTTGTCAAGCGGTGCCAGAACGGCTCTTACTGCTGCCCCTTGGGCGGTCCGAGGATCTCACCGAGGACAATGGCATCCCGAGCGGCCGCGGGAGTGGAGAGAAGTTCGCGGATCGGCCTGCGACGGTTGGCCCGCCGGGGGCGGACCACTTCCATGGAGGCTTTCTTGACGCGTTCGAGAGCCACCTTTTCGGCAGGACTGAGGGAAGGGTTGGGCCTGGGGGAGGCGGCGAGAGTTGGTGGAGGTGGAGTCGCGCCAGGCAGGGGAGGAGGCGAAGAGGGGGTGGTGGTTTCCCCCGGAGATGACTCCACGGGAGGGCCGAAGAAATCGAGGATGCTCAACTGCTTGGGAGCCTGTCCGGGTGCGAACTCTTCCGGGGGAGGTTCGCTCCGTTGTTTCTCGAGAATCTGCTGACGCGATTCGTCATACAGTTCCGCCAGGGGCTGGGTCTTGTCCTCCTTCTTTTTTCCCTTGAGATTCTCCCCGACGAATTTCAAGGCCGCGATGACCATGAAGACCAGCAGGATGATGGCCTGGGGATTCTCAAAGAGTTGTTCCACTTGACTGGGGTAGTTGGAATGGACGGGGAAGCTTCGTCCCCGCAGGTGTTTGCTAGATCTTGCCGTCGTTTCCACCCGGTCCGTCGTCGTCAGCAATCGACTCACGCATCTGGGTGTCGGCGCGAACGTTCTGGTAGCGCACGTAGTCCATGATGCCCAGGTGCCCGGAGCGGAAGGCCTCCGAGATCGCAAGAGGGACCTGGGCTTCGGCTTCCACGACCTTGGCGCGCATTTCCTGAGTGCGGGCCGCCATCTCCTGCTCGGAGGCGACCGCGGCCGCCCGGCGCATTTCGGCCTTGGCCTGGGCCACCTGCTTGTCGGCCTCGGCCTGCTCGGTCTGGAGTCGGGCCCCGACGTTGTCGGCCACGTCGACGTCGGCGATATCGATGGAGAGGATCTCGAACGCGGTGGAGGCGTCGACTCCTTTTCCGAGGACGAGCTTGGAAATGTTATCCGGGTTCTCGAGGACCGCCTTGTAGGAGGTCGCGGAGCCCACGGAAGTCACGATTCCCTCACCGACCCGGGCCACGATGGTTTCCTCGGTGGCGCCACCCACGAAGCGGTCCAGGTTGGTTCGCACGGTGACCCTGGCACGGACGTTGACGCCGATTCCGTCCTTGGCGACTGCGGTGATCTTGGTCACTCCGGAGGAGGGATTGGGGCAGTCGATGACCATCGGGTTGATGGAAGTCCGCACCGCCTCGAGAACAGTCTTGCCGGTGTCCTTGGTAGCCAGGTCGATGGCGCAGGCACGGTCGTAGCTCAGGTCGATGCCGGCCTTGTCGGCTGCGATGCAGGCCAGCACCACGTCGAGGACATCTCCGCCAGCGAGGAAATGGGCCTCAAGCTGGTCAGCGGTGAAGGGGAGTCCCGCCTTTACTGCTGAGATCCGGCTGTCAGTGATCATGCTGTAGGGCACCTTCCGGAAAAACATGCCAATGAGGCTTCCCCAGGTAACGGGGGCGTTGGCAAGCCGGGCCCTGAACCAGACGGCGAAGAACTTGAGCAGGACCAGGACTAGAATGAGGGCGCCCAGGGATCCCAGGATGAGAGCTCCGAGGATGACGAAGTTCGAGGTATTGGCCAGGAGCTGAGGAAGAGGAATACTGTTCATGGTATGGAGTCTCTGGCGGCAGCATAGGAGGGAGTTGAAGTGATGCAAGCGGGGGCGGAAACTTTTCGGTTTGCAGTGCGGGGCAGGCCCGGTTGAATCACTACGTGTCAGGGGAGCGGACGATCGGTATCATCGCGGGGCAGGGGATCTTCCCTGCGACCTTCGTGCAGGCAGCCAGACAGCGCGGGGTGCGGGTTGTGATGGCGGCCTTCAAGGGAGAGACCGAATCGGAAGTGGAAGCGGAAGTCGATGTGCTTGAGTGGTTTCGGGTTGGACAACTGGTCAAGATGATCAAGTTCTTCCAGGGTGAGGGAGTGGAGGAGTGTGTGATGGTGGGCCAGATTTCGCCGAGTCGACTTTATGATCTCCGCCCTGACCTGCGCCTGATCACGCTGCTGGCCAGGCTGAAGGAGCGGAATGCCGAGTCGCTCTTCGGAGCGATTGCGACCGAACTGGGGAAGGAGGGTGTCACGGTGCTGCCTTCCACCACTTTTCTGGAGGATTGTCTGCCGGGAGCAGGCCCTATCTATGGTCCTAAGTTGAACGAAGCGGGGCTCGAGGACGCCGCCTTCGGAATGCGCATGGCGAAGGAAGTGAGCCGCCTCGACATCGGGCAGTCGGTGGTGGTGCGAGAGGGGACGGTGCTGGCGGTGGAGGCCTTTGAGGGAACAAACAAATGCGTGCAGCGCGGGGGCGAGCTGGGAAAGGGGAAGCATGTGAAACTGGTGAAGGTCTCCAAGCCGGACCAGGATCTTCGCTTCGATGTTCCGGTGGTGGGGCCGCACACGATCAAGGCGTGCCGGGAGGCAGGAGTGTCGGCAGTGATCATCGAGGCCCGCCAGACCCTCGTGCTGGGTATGGAGGAGGTGAAGGGCCTGTGCGATCGGCACAGGATCTCATTGCACGCGGTGGACGCTGCCGATCCCGGGGCCGGCGTTTGCTAGAGAGGGGGGCGAGGCAGGTGCCGATATGGCAGCGCACACCCGGAGCTAGTCCCTGCCGTCGTCGATGATCTCCTTGGCTTCCAGTTCAGCCACGCGCTGCTGCAATTGCAAGTTTTGGTTTTGCAAATCAAGAGCAGCAGTCTTGTACTGTTCAAACTCATTTACCAACGCTTTCATCAAGGCATCGCTTCCACCGCCACCCTCGCCACTTGC
>JAAZXD010000392.1 GCA_014240355.1 Roseibacillus sp.
CGATGGACCAGCCGATCGCCGGCCTGATCCGCGATCTGAAGTCACGCGGTCTGCTGGATGAAACCCTGGTCGTTTGGTCCGGAGAATTCGGACGCACCCCCTTCGCCCAAGGAGGAAAAGGCCGGGATCACAACCAATACTGATTCAGCCTCTGGATGGCCGGGGGCGGGATCAAGCCCGGCGTGACCTATGGCGCAACCGACGACTGGGGTTACAAAGCGGTGGATAAGCCATTACAGATACACGATCTCCACGCCACCATTCTGCACCTGCTCGGGATCGACCACGAGAAGTTGACCTACCGCTTCAGCGGTCGTGACATTCGACTGACCGATGTATACGGGAAGGTCATCGAGGATATCCTGCTGTAAAGAAAGTCTTGGAGCATTCGAACCGCACCCCCGGCTCCCACGCCTCCAGGAACCCTGGTCCCAAAAGCGATTTTCTACGGCTCCACCGGCGCTCTCAGTAATCCTCGCCGTTAAAACTTCGGGCCACCGATTGCAGCCAGGCGTCGAGCTCGACTTGCATCTGCTTTACCCGCTTGGGCTCCCTGCCCAAGAGGTCCCGCTCCTCCTTGTGATCGCTGGCGAGGTTGAAGAGCTCCCAGCGGGCATTTCCGAATTTCCCGCCCTGAATCCGATGAAGTTTCCAGTCGCCACTGATCCAGGCGGCATGACCGGGAAAGGAATCGAGAGGATGCTTCGGATCGGGTAGCCGGGCAGCCTTCAAACTCGACGGGTGGGGCTGGAGGTCCACCCCCTTTGCCTGGGCATCCAGCAACTCCCTCATCCACTTGGCGGAAGGAGTTCCGATCCCCGGGCGGGTGGTGTCCCAGAACCCAAGCGGTTTGGCGCGCTGCTCGCTCTTCCCGTCGATGAGAGGGAGAAGACTGACCCCATCAAGGACAGGTTGCTTCTTTGGCTTCGCCCCGGTGATTTCCAGCAAAGTGGGATAGATGTCACTGGTCGTGCAACGCATCCTGGTCACGCGCGGAGCCTTGATGCGGGCCGGCCATTCGAGGATGGCCGGGACGAGGAGGCCGCCATCATAGACCTTGCCCTTGTTACCACGGTGTCCACCGGTTGAACCGACTCTCGGCAATGCTCCATTGTCGCTGCAATACCAGAGAATGGTGTTTTCCCGAATCCCCCACTCCCCGAGCTGATCACGCAACACGCCAAAGGCCCGATCCATGCCGGTGATCTCACCCAGAAAGTGCTGATCGCGTTCCGGCAGCTTCTGATAGGGCGCACGATCCCGGGCAACCGCCTGGTGCGGTCCATGAGGTTAACCGAACCAGATCACCGAAAAGAAGGGTCGATCATCCGCCACCGCTTTCTTCATGAAACTCAGTGCCAATTGCACGGTCACCATCGAACTCTCACCCCTGGTCTGCTGCGCCTTTCCCCCGAAGGAAAAGATGGGATCGTTCTCGTAGAAGTTGGGAGCACTGGCCCAGACTTCAAATCCGTTGGCTCCCGGGCTGGCAGGGCTGGCATTGCGCACAGAGCCGAGATGCCATTTCCCGAAGTGGCCGGTTCGGTAGCCATTCTCCCTGAGCACTTCCGCAATTGTCGTCTCCTGTGGGCGGATCGGATAGCCCCACTTAAAAACCCCCATCCGGTTGGGTGTGCGCCCGGTCATGACGCTGGCACGAGTGGGCGAACATACCGGCGCAGCTGCATAGAATCGATCGAAACGCAGGCCCTCCCTGGCAGCCTTATCGAATTGGGGCGTTACGAGATGCGGATGCCCATTGTAGGCCATGTCTCCCCAGCCCTGGTCATCCGCCATCACCAGCACGATATTCGGCCGGGCTGCTGTGTCCGCCTGACTGGCAAGACAGGACAGGAGAAGGAGGAGAACCGGGAGTCTCTTTTTCATGGGCATTGAATACAACCAGGGAACAAGCACCCGCAAGAACCGCAATCGAATTCATTCCAATGCGGTCGGATCCCCGCCCGTTGACGCCCCTACGGGACAGTCACCACAATGTCGTCAATATACCACCCGGCAAAGTTTTCGATATCGTCTGACTGGAAGCGAAACTCCATCCTGATGTTTTTGCCGAGCGCTTCGGCAGGCAGGCTCTTGCTGAATTCGGTCCAGGATTCTCCCAGGCCGTCGATGGACGATTCCACGGTTCCGAGGATCGAGTCGTCGGCGGCATCGAGGACCCTGATCACTCCCTCGTCGAATCCCTGCTCCATATCGGCGAACTGAAACAAGCGCAGCGTGGCCCCGCCGGCCTCGGTCAAATCTATGACCGGTGAACGCAGCCAGACATCCGCTTCCTGGGTGTAGTTTGCGGAGATATTGGTTCCAAAGCAGTTGGCCGGGCTATTGGCCGCAGCGGGGCCAACCACGGAGGGCGATCCAAGTTCCCAATTCGTCGTGGAGTTGCCAACCGATCCGATGGTCCAGTCACCCTGCCCATTCTCGAAATCGTCCGAAAAGACGGTCACCGGCGGCGCGTTGAATCCTTCGATGACAAACAGCCGTTTCTGATCGGCCGGAAGGGGAATGGCCAGGGTGTTCTCCGGTGGAGTGGCAACCAGATCAGCATTCGCTCCAAACACGGGCCAGTCGAAAGGGTTCGATGCTCCGGGATCGGACGCGCTCAGGAGATTGTAGAGTTTCCCTCTCCGGCTTTCCCACTTGATGACAAACTGCCCGTCGTCGACTGAGATTTTCGTCACCTCGATTCGCTGAGGTTTCGCGTTGATCGCCGCCTGCCAGAGAGAAAGAATCTCTTCGTCCGTGAGCACCCGATCCAGCCAGATCGCGACCTCATCCTGGCCGCCTGAATGGGTGGTGGTGTCGGTCGCACTGGAACGACGTCCCCCGATCTTCGCCATCCCGGTGTCGGTGCCCCACCCGGTAGTGTCCGGTTGCAGGTTGCTCGTGCGATCTACCCCGTTGACCCACATCCGGAAATTGGAGGCCCGTTCCGTCCCGGTTTTGGGACTGGGCGAGGGAAACGTGGCCCACCACAGCAATAATGCCGGGCACGTCACCCTTGGCGATGGCAATGCCTTCGGGGCGAACGCCATAACGGT
>JAAZXD010000393.1 GCA_014240355.1 Roseibacillus sp.
CGCGAAACGATCACCGACATCGAGTAGTCCAAGAAGGACTTGGAGAGCTCGTCGGCGACGTTGATCGGCTTAATATCGTCTTCTGATGACATGAAATTCTACTGCCTGCTGATCTTCTACACGTCCAGATTCCGGACATTCAGTGCATTATCCTCGATAAAGCGTTTGCGCGGCTCGACCACGTCGCCCATGAGGGTATCGAGCATGCGGTCGGCCTCAAGATGGTTGTCCTCGTCCAGGCGGACCCGCAGGAGCTGACGGGTGTCCGGATCCATGGTTGTGCTGTACAGTTCCTTGGCATTCATTTCACCAAGGCCCTTGAAGCGTTTGATACTCACACCGCGGCGCCCGATCTCGAGCACCCTGTCGAGGATTTCCGGGACGGAAAAGAGTGGAGCCACCGTTTCCTTCTCACCCTCTCCTTCCACGATCTCGTAGAGCGGCTGATCCATGGAAAAGAAGTTCCCCGTGTTGATCCCCCCCTCCTCAAGACGCTCAAGGAGCTTGGCCACGGCGTGGCTCTCGTGCAGTTCGTAGCGGACCGCCCGCCGCGAGATCGTGTTGCCGTTTGAGGCCGCGATTTCTTCTTCCTCCTCCGCGGAAAGATCCCCAAAGAGCCGCAGGTCACGATTGGAGTCCGAAAAAACGCGTAGGGCGGACTCACTGGCAAAATAGTGAATGGTCTCCTCGTTTCCTTCCCGCACCCGCACCATGTATTCAGGGAGATGCCCTTCCTCCCGGGCGGCCAGGTAGTCGGCGAAGTTTCCTCCGTTACCCTCGATACTGCTCGAGTAGCGGGAGAGAACGGAGAGCGTGTCGAGAATCTCCTTGAGCGAATCCGCCTCGATGACTGCCTCTCCACCCGCCGATCGCAACTGAACATCGTCGGCACCCAGGTCAATGAGGATCTTGTTCAACTCCTCATCGTCCTGCACATACTCCTTTCGCTTCTTGCGCGTCACAAGGTAGAGAGGAGGTTGGGCGATATAGAGAAACCCCTGCTTCACCAGTTCCGGCATCTGGCGACAGAAGAAGGTGAGCAGGAGGGTGCGGATGTGGGATCCGTCCACGTCGGCATCGGTCATGATGATGATCTTGTGGTAGCGCACCTTCTCGATGTTGAAGGCGCCTTCCTGTTCACCGTCCCCGATACCCGCCCCGATGGCGGTGATCATGCTCTGGATTTCCTTGTTCTGGAGCGCCTTATGCAGGCGGGCCTTCTCCACGTTGATAAGTTTGCCCCGCAAGGGCAGGATGGCCTGGGTCCGTCGATCACGGCCCTGCTTGGCCGAGCCTCCGGCAGAATCACCCTCCACGATGTAGAGTTCACTCCTGGCCGGGTCCCGCTCGGAACAGTCTGCCAGTTTGCCGGGCAGCCCACCGCCCGAGAGCGCCGATTTGCGAACGGTCTCCCGCGCCTTGCGCGCCGCCTCCCGCGCCCGCGCCGCATTGGCGGCCTTCTCAATCACAGTCTTGGCGATGGAAGGATTCTCATCGAAGTAGGTCTGCAGCCCCTCATAGACGATGGAGCTTACAACCCCTTCAATCTCGGTATTGACCAACTTGTCCTTGGTCTGCGAGCTGAAACGAGGGTCGGGCAGTTTTACCGAGATCACCGCTACCAGTCCTTCCCGCACGTCATCACCGGTCAGGGAGGGATCCTTCTCCTTTAGAATCTTGTTCCCCTTGGCGTAGTGGTTGATGGACCGGGTGAGGGCGGTTCGGAAACCGGTCAGGTGGGTGCCTCCGTCGGCATTGGAAATGGAGTTGGCAAAACACAGTATCTGGTCGTTGTAGCTGTCGTTGTACTGTAGCACAACATCCACAAAGACGTCGTCCTTGGTCACCTTCCCGTCGTAATCCACCTCGATCTTCCGCTTCCCCTGCAGAGCAATGGGATCGGGATGAACGAGGGTCTTGTTTTCCCCGAGCTGGATGACAAATTCCTCGATTCCACGGGCGTAGAAAAAAGTCGTTGCGTCAGCGCTCTCAGGGCGCTCGTCAGCGAGATCGATGGTCAGCCCCGGATTCAGGAAGGCCAGTTCGCGCAACCGGGTTCCCAGTCGGTTGAACTTGAACTCAATGGTGTCGACAAAGATGGTGGCATCGGGAAAGAAGGTGACGGTCGTGCCGGTCAGATCCGGATCCACCTCCCCGATGACCTGGAGCGGTTCGGTGGTCTTCCCGCGTTCGAAGGTGATGGAATGCACCTTCCCTTCACGCCTGACTTCCGCCTTGAACCAGTCCGAGAGCGCATTCACGCACTTGGCCCCCACCCCGTGCAGGCCACCCGAATATTTGTAGGCTCCCTGCCCGAATTTTCCGCCGGCATGCAGGTCGGTGAGAACCAGTTCCACCGCGGGGATCTTGAACTTGGGATGAATATCGACCGGAATTCCCCGCCCATCGTCCGAGATGGACACTGATCCGTCGACGTGAATTGTGACCTTGATACGGTCACAGAATCCCGCCAGGTGCTCGTCGATGGAGTTATCCAGCACCTCAAAGACGAGGTGGTGCAAACCCCGCTCATCGGGGTCTCCGATATACATCCCTGGACGCTTTCGAACCGCTTCCAGTCCCTCCAGTTTATCGATCTTGGAAGCGTCGTATACCTCCTCTTTGGAGACCGTGATTCCCGGCTCTTCGGCCTCCGATTCAGCGTTCGGCATAGGTGCCCCAAAGATGGTCCAGAACCGGGGTTGAAACAAGATTCTTTCGCCTTGGAATGGCCCTCTAAAGCAATTTGTTTTGACCCGCTCAGGACGTCAAAATGGGGGCCGGAAACGGGCTCAGCGGGACAGGTTTTCAATAACCTCTTTCTCCCCTCCGGGGGGACGTCCAGCCACCCCCTTCTGGGTGATCCTGATGATCGAAATGACAGCCGCCAGAGTCAGTAAAAAGGCCAGCACCAGCTTGATTACGGCCAAGGAGCTCCTCTTTTCCCGGGGGCTCCCAGAAAACCCAGTGATCGCATCGAGGGGATGGTCGGTCCTGGTCCGGACCTCGTAGTGCGTCTTGGCCTGCTGTTTCCTCCTTTTGCGCCTGCGCCTCACCTTACG
>JAAZXD010000394.1:0-294 GCA_014240355.1 Roseibacillus sp.
GGGCCTCCAGCCCAACCGGCCAGTTCGCCCGCAAAACCCGCAGGCTGGCTAACCTGCTGCCAGATGGGAGGATTCTCAGGGTCAATGTCGAAAGTGTGCAGGTACACGGTGATGACCTCCCCCAGCTCCATGACGCGCACACGGGTCAAACCACCCGCCACAAGGCCAGGGGCCAACTCGAAGGGCAGTCGGAACCATTCGGTCCACCCATTCTCTGGGGCAGTCTGGGTGTCCCCGTTGATCGTGATAGCCAGTTCCTCACCCCTGCGCTCCAGAGTCATGGGCAAGCTAACG
>JAAZXD010000394.1:304-3061 GCA_014240355.1 Roseibacillus sp.
AAACCCCTCTAATTAGATTCGTAAATTGATCTGAAAAAGCAACCATTAAGATTAAGAACAAGAATAGAAATCCGCCTTTTTTCCAGCCTAGATCAGGACTCTTCAAGGCCTCGTTGATTTCCGCAATCTGAGCCTCAAGCGGAGCCTTCTTTGTGAAGTTGACCGGCCCGTAGACGGCCGTCACGATTTTGCCATCACGCTCGTCCACTCGGAAAGTCGTGCCCGTCCCCGACCCCTTGGTGTCCACCCAACCCTTGGGTGCGCGATGCACTTCAGTATCCTCAGTGGTGTAAATAAACCAGTTGCCGTTGCCCGCTCCACGCACGTCCGGCAGACCCAAGCCAGCGAGCACGCGCGCTCCGGGAACGGTCTCCTGATCAAAGGCCAGAGCCGCGTCGAGAACGATGGCGCGCTTGCCGCCCCGAGCGGCGACATCCCAGAAACCCGGCTGTGTAACCGCGTTCTTAAACACCTGTGGAACCTCATAGGTGGCGGGAGATGAAGTGATTCGGTTGGCCATCCAGGTCATGCCCGCATAACCACCGGCCAGACTGATCAGCACCGACAGTGCTGCCGCCAAAGGCAAGTTGACCTTGAGTAGGCCGCGGAGCACGAACATGAACCCCACGACACTCACGAGAACAATCAGTAACCCTAGGCCAATGTGGGGCTCGAACGGGGTGGACTCGGCTGCCGCCATGAGTCCGGAGATGAGAGCGCTGGATGGGGCATCTATCACCATGTCTTCCTGATAGATGTGCCCAAAGGCGGGCATCTGCGTCCCCTTAGTGTTGCGCTTGATGAAGCTGGGGACACCGTTCTTGACCGGGTTGGTGCCCGTGTTGAGGGCTGCCCACCCCGCGGCCGACTCGGCCGGGTTAGTGGAGATGAGCGGCGCAAAAGTCCCGCTCTCGGCCAGCTTGGCCAAGTTGGGCAGACGGCCCTCATCAATCATGCGCCGCGTGGTGCGAGAGTCCGCACCGTCAAATCCGACCAGAATCACACGGCCCTCCTGGACGGCCCCCTCCATCGAGGCGTCCGCGGTAGGGACCGGTATCAGAGCACTGAGGGCGACAAAGGCACCAAGCGCGAGGAGGAATCGAAGGGGACGCTGGCGGGAGGTCAGAAGGTGCTGTGTCATGTGTCTGGGCAATCCCCCACGAGGAGCAGGGGTGGCTATGATGTCGGGCCCGGTTCGCACTGCCCGTGGGGGCAGTCCGACCGGAAGAAAGGCGTCGCATCCCGGAGCTCCTCTTTGGGGAGCAGCGTCCAGGCCATCCCAAGGAGCCTACCCATGGGGTAGGAAGCCTAGGTAAGGACCACGAACCATGTCAATCGACCGATACAACCCACACCACGCACAAGCGAGTGCCTTTTTCCGAAGGGTATCGCTGATTCCCGGCACCCGGGGCCTCTCCAGTCTCCCTGACCCGGGAACCTCCCCCCCTGCCCGTGGGAAGACGGGTGGCTCCAGCAGCACGGGCCTCTTGATCAGCCTATGCCTCCTACTCCTCGGAGGCCTGGTGGTCGGCCTGATCCTGATTGGTGGACCAGGAGAAGGGCCCGCAGCTGGATCGGACCCGAACTCGACCGGAATGGCCGAGGGAAGGGATGCCATGTCGCCCCCTCCCCACTCCACCGGAGACCTGACCCCGGTTGCCAACGGGGGCATCCAAGTCGGTCTCCCCATGGAGTGGAGGAACTACGAAAAGACCTTCGATGGGTCCTGCACCATCAGCGGCATGATCGAAGTGGATCCGGGCGTCGAGTTTCCCGCCCAGTGGCGCCTGGTGATTAAGCCCTCCCAATTGGCACTCGGCCGCGACCGGGCCACCGAACGCATCGTGGAGTTCGAGGGCGCTGAGCGGACCTTTGAACAATTCGACCTCCCCATGGGTGGCTACCGGGTGCACGTGGAAGCGGCGGGAATGAGTTGCCGCGGGCAGGAGGTGATGCTCTTCAAGTTGAAGGGATATGAAAACCTACCGGGTAAGAACCACGCGCATCTCTTGCTCAAGTTAATTCCAGCCGGAGTAGCGGAAGGCATTGTGCGAGACTCCGATGGCGTGGGCGTAGGCAACCTGCCCGTGTTCATCGAGAATCAGCGCGACCGGGGCCGACAGAAAACGCAGACAGATGGATCCGGCTACTGGCGCATCGAAGAGGTCATCGAAGCCCCCTACCTCCTATCTCTTGGGAATATTGATCGTCCACTCATCGAGGCCCAGCCGTTTGGAATGGTGAGCCCTCTCTACACCCATCCCGACCTGACCATTCCTCGCATGCGGACCATTCTCGTACGCGTGGTAAACGAGGACGGCGCACCTGTAGCCTCAGCCCGTCTTCGTGGATACGGAGAACCGGCGGGTGTCATCGAGGCCTCCAGTCAGGTGGATGGAACCGCTGAGCTCCCCTTCCTGCCCGACGGGGAGTACACCCTACGGGGCGAGGCCCGAGGGCAACTGCAGGGTGTAACCGTATTCCAGGTGGGCGAGGACTCGCCCAGCCGAGCCGTGACCCTTCAACTCACGCGGCGGCGCTAGCCCCGGGGAGCCACGCGGGCTGGCCCAAAAGACGAATACGCTTGGGGAACTCCAAACCAGACGGCCCGCAGCCCGCTGCGGGTGCCGCGCCCGCCCGTGTCCGCGACGTGCTACTGCTGGCCTGGCCTTCAGTGCTTTCGTTTGTCTGCAACAGCGCCTACCGGGTCAACGATCAGTTCTGGGTCCAGGATCTTGGTGCAGAAGCCCATGCGGC
>JAAZXD010000395.1 GCA_014240355.1 Roseibacillus sp.
ACTCGTTATTCAGCCCCATTAGCCCGAAGGAATCGAGGATCTGCATCTCGTAGAGATCAACCTGGTAAAAACCGCTGTTCCCCCGCCCCTGGCTCCGCGCATCGGGCTTGAAGGGAAGCATGAACTCCACGTGCATGATGTAATTGAGGAACTTCTGCCTGGTCCGAATGTATCTTCCATCCGTATTGAGCAGGCCGGTCTTTTCATCGAGGCGCCCTCCCTCCCAGTTCTTCATGCTTTCCTTTTTCCCATCAAAAAGAACAACCGCACCCTGGGGGGGATTCGCCCCGAGCGAGGGCGACTGACGGATTGTCCGCTGGAGCGAAAAGGCCACCCCCTTGTCGGATTTACCTGCAAACACTCCCTTGGAGATCACCCCTTTGTATGGTTTGTGTCCCTTCGGGGGAAACGTTCTGGTCGCGCTGAACTTGGCAGCATCCCCGGCCATGTAGTTTCTCGCACCCTCGGCTGGCACAAAGACCGCCTTGCCGTCGTCCAGCCTGCCATCAAGCAGGATCTTGTTCTGCCCATCCCAGCCCGCGCCCGGCAGTCCCCCCGGATAGACCACGGCATGGAACCGTCCCTTCCCGAGGGCAATGACCTGGGCTCCCATGCCCTTACCGGAATACTCTCCCTGGACCTGGAAGTCGGGGGGAAGCTTGGAATCCTCGGGATCGGTCCAAAGTTGGCCAAAGGTGTTCCCTGCAAGACAGGCAATCACCGGAGAAATTCTGAGAATGGTGGATAAGGGCATATCGATGAATGGTTGGCCGTCATACGAGTCGATCATCCGGCCTGTTTCAATAAGAACTTCTCCATCCTTCTCCACTACCACGCTCCCCGCCAGGTCATATCGAGCTCTCTTCCTCCGGGCTGGGTCTGGATTCTGGATTCTGGAACTTTGCACTTGGAACTCTGCGGCACTGGGATGATTGTTCAGGAAGATGAGGTATCCCTCCAGGATCCACCGGTATCTTGGGATCGTCCTGCCCATGAGCCTGCTGGCATCCGCGGAAGAGATCCAGGTCTCCTTCCGGAACGATATCATGCCCGTCCTCTCCCGGGGCGGGTGCAACACGGGCAGTTGCCACGGACATCGCGATGGCCGGGGCGGGTTCAAACTTTCGCTCTGGGGCGAAAACCCAGGCGGGGACCACCAGTCCCTCCTCCAGGGCGGAAAACGTGTTAATCGAAAGGCCCCCGCCGCCAGCAAGATCCTGCGCAAGCCCACCCTCGAGATGGAGCACAAGGGAAAGAAACGCTTCGCGGTGGACTCGCCGGAGTGCTCCCTCCTGCGCCAGTGGATCGAGCAGGGAGCCAAGGACGATCGCAAAGAGGCCCCGCGGCTGCGGTCTCTGGTCGTCACCCCCGAAACGCTCACTCTCAACGAACCGCAACGCAGCGTGCAACTGAAGGTGGAGGCCACCTTTGCGAACGGTGAAAAACGCGATGTCAGCTACTGGTCGACCTACACCCTCTCCAACCTGGTGGCCGAGGTGAACCCGGAAGGCAAGGTCGCCTTTCTCAAACCCGGCGAAACCACCGTCCTCATCCGCTACCAGGACTGGCGCATCTCCACCCGTCTGGCTCTCATTCCCGACCGACCCGGATTTACCTGGAGCGATCCCGAGCCTGCCAACTACATCGACGAGCACATCTTCGCCAAGCTGCGCCGACTCCGCATGAACCCCTCCAACCGGTGCGACGACGCCACCTTCGTGCGGCGCGTCTCCCTTGACATCATCGGGAGACTGCCCACCGCGGAGGAGGCCCGCTCCTTCGTGGCGGACCCCACACCGGACAAGCGATCCAAACTCGTCGACAAGCTGCTGCAGCGGCCCGAATACGCCGAGTTCTGGGCCCTCAAATGGTCGGACCTCCTGCGCAACGAGGAAAAGGTCCTCGATCGCACGGGGGTGGAGAAATTTCACGCCTGGATGCGCGACAGCATCGGCCAGGGCAAGGGCCTCGACCAGTTCGTCCGCGACCTCCTCACTGCCCGCGGCAGCACCTACAAGAATCCGGCAGCCAACTACTACCGGGCCCTCCGCAATCCAACCGATCGCTCGGAGGCCACCGCCCAACTCTTCCTCGGCGCTCGCCTGCGCTGTGCCAAGTGCCACAACCATCCCTTCGACCGCTGGACCCAGGACGAATACTACCAGTTTGCCGCCCTCTTCGATGGGATCGACTACAAGATCATCGAGAACAAGCGGCGCGACAAACACGACAAGAACCAGTTCATCGGCGAGCAGGAAGTGACGCTGGTGAAGGAGCGCAAGTTCGTCGACCCGCGCACCAAGAAACCACCGCAACCGCGCCTCCTCGGTGCCGGGAGCGCCGCCCTGGACGACCAGCGCGACCGCTTTGAACAACTCGCCGAGTGGATCACGGCCAAGGAGAACTCCCTCTTCCCCATGGTGCAGGCAAACCGCGTCTGGGCCAACCTGATGGGCCGGGGCCTGGTCGATCCCGTCGATGACTTCCGCCCCACCAATCCGGCCAGCCACCCGGAACTGCTGGAAGCCCTGGCGAAGGATTTCGCCGAACAAGGCTACCATCTGCGCCACCTCATCCGGCGGATTGCCTCCTCGCGAACCTACCAGCTCTCCAGCGAACCCAATGCCTCCAATGAAGACGACGGCATCAACTATTCCCGCGCCTTGATGCCGCGCCTGCCCGCCGAGGTCGTCCTCGACGCCGTCCACGCATCCCTCGACCGACCCGGATCCTTCAAGCAGTACAAGGACATCAAGCGGGCAGTCGCCCTCCCGGGAATCAAGGGCACCTTCCTGGACGGCAATCCGCATCACGACGACCGCTTCCTCCGCCTCTTCGGCAAACCGCCCCGCCTCATCAATTCCGACGCCGAACGTCTGAACGACATCTCCCTCGCCCAGGTCTTTGAGATGACCAGCGGGGAGACTCTCTCCGCTCTCCTCGAAATGAAAGGTAATCGCCTCGACCAGCTCCTGGACGATGGGCGGAGCAACGAGAAAATCCTCTCCACCCTCTACTGGGCCACCATCACGCGGCCGCCCTC
>JAAZXD010000396.1 GCA_014240355.1 Roseibacillus sp.
GTTTTTTCTCACCGTCTTCCTTGGAAATCTTGCCTGCCTTCACAGCTTCCCAGCCCTCCTTCTCCGCGGCCTGGTACCTTCTCTTGAGTCCAGCCTCCCTGCCTCCCGCGGCCGGGGCCTTGTCACCCCCTTTCGCGCGTCCACGGTCTTCAGGGCTTCCCCCGCGTTTACCCACTCCCACCCGTTTGCGCATCTCAATGAGCCGCTTCTCGGCATCTTCCTTCGAAACCTTGCCAGCCTCGACTGCGGCCCTGATCTTTGCTTCCGCCTTCCGATAGTCCTCCACACTGATGCCGCCCTTCTGGGCGCTAAGGGTAGAAAACCCTCCTGCCACCAAAAGCCCTGCCGCAATCATTTGTACAATATTTTTCATGATGAGTCTCATTTGAGGGTTAATGCGGACCAGCGGGCTGGTTTCTGCAAGGTTTCACGCCCGAGCCTTACCGGGCAGGACCGAACGAGAACGAGTAGAGCCTCGCAGCGGCCGCCTCAAAAACCAGCGAAACCTTCCGACCCTTGAGGTCCTCATCGTCAAATCCCTGTTTCCAAGTCACTTGCGCGTCCGTCAGGTTCCCCGCTTTCCGCTGGATCAGCCCCTCCCCCCGCAACTTTCGCTTCTCATCGAGGGCGGCAACCTTGAGAAACCCACCCTCCTCAAGATCGATACAGACACGCAAATCCCCTCCCTCCCAGGACACTGCCTTCGTTCTCACGGTCATAGGTTCGCTCCCATTAGTCGGTTCATATCCCGCCCAACCGTCCTTACGCAGGGAGGCCCTCGCCAATCCTGATTTGCGCCAATCGAAGAAGTACCAGTCGCTTGCGCCGTAATAAATTTCGATGCGATCACCGCGGAACACGGGAGCGGAGGGGAAGAGCGCTCCCCAGTCGTAGGGCATGGTCCCATATTTCCTCTCTTCTTTTGGCGTGTGACCAATCAGAGGAGTGCCCTCCGCAACTCTGTGCCAGGTCACCGAATCCGGGCTCCAGGCCAGTTCAATATGCTGGCGCACTCCGTGACGTGATTTCATGGAAGGGAAGTTCATCACGCCCAGCAACCCGAGGTAGACCCCGCCGTCCTCGAAGATCACCATGTCGTGCGCCTGCTTCTGCGGGGTGCCGGCCAGGGCGAGGGTGGATTTCGTCCACTTCACCCCGTCCCGACTTTCCGTTCGTGCAATCTTTCGATTGCCGACCACCGGGATCCGGTCGTAATGGCGCACGATTCCAAGGTAGCTCTGGCGCTGCTCCGACCAGATCATGTTGGCGTGACAATCGCTCTGAATGGCAATCTCCGGACAGGGGATCTCGGGGCCCCAGTGAAGCCCGTCGGGGGAAAAGCGCACCAGTTGCAGGTAGCCCACCTGTGCGGCATAGAAGGCCTTGTAGCGCCGGTCAGGATTCGGATCCTGCGGATCCCTGTAGACCCCGGCCCCAGATGGACCCCGCACCACGATATTGTTTTTCCTGCTCCCGTTGAACTCGACGATTCCCAGTTCCGGTTTCTCCCAGCGGATCCCATCCCCGGAAGTGGCATAAAGAATGGCCTCGTCGCGTTTGCTGGGCCTGGCCGCCATGTAGTCGGTCGCCTCCGGGTTCCGCTTCCCGGGAGCTGTCCTGCTCGTGCGTTCATCGATAATGAAGGGACAGTACCAGCACTTGTAGATCTCCTCCTCCTCATCCCACAGGACGTTGGGATACATGTTGTCGTAGCGCGGCTCCCAGGGCTTATCCGCCACCAAGAGTGGATTGCCCGGATCCTTGACTGCTGTTCCGGGAACGAGCTTCGCGTTCTCCGTCCTCTCAATGATGCGGGAGTCCAGAAAGAGATACTCCATGCGAGGAGAACTCCGCGCCGATCCCAACAGACCGCCTGCGAGACTGAGCGCCAGAACCGTCAATCCCCACCATGACACCCCACAAAAATACATTCCTGAGAGCAAGCGTAGCGCCCTTCAGTGTGAACGGCCACCCGCAATGAGAAAATGTCGCCGGAGCCACCGGGGCAGAATGCAGCTCAACCGCCGACACTTGCCAAGCAGTCCCAAGACGATAGAAACGGCATTGATGAGCAGATTCACGCGCCGCACTTTCCTCGGAGGCCTCTCCACTGCCTCCGCCTCCACCCTGCTCCCCGGCAGCGTCTGGGCCAAGCGTTCCCCGAACGAGACCCCCAATCTCGCCGCGGTGGGCGTGGGGGGCAAGGGATGGGTCGACTCGAACGGGGCCGCAAAATTCGGCAACATCGTGGCCTTCTGCGACGTGGAGCAAGCCAAGGGAGGCAAGCGCGGGGGCTTTGCCTCGGCGGCCGGGAAGTGGCCCAAGGCCCGGCGGTATACCGACTGGCGGGTCATGCTGGAAAAGGAAAAGAACCTCGACGGCCTTACCATCTCCACTCCGGACCACATGCATGCCCCGGTCACCATGACCGCCCTGCAACAGGGTATCGGCTGCTACACCCAGAAGCCCCTGACTCGGACCATTTACGAGTCGCGCAAGATCACCGCCACCGCCGCCAAGGCCGGGGTCGCCACCCAGATGGGAAACCAGCACCACAGTGGAACCAGTTACCGCACCCTCGTCAACCTGGTACAGAAGGGCCTGATCGGAAAGATCAAGTGCGCCCACGCCTGGTCCAACCGACCCATCTGGCCCCAGGGGATCAAGCGCCCTGCCGCCTCCGCCGCCCCAGCCGATGCCCTGCAGTGGGACTTCTGGCTCGGGGTCGCTCCCGAACGGCCCTTTGCCCCCGGCGTCTACCATCCCTTCAAGTGGCGGGGCTGGTATGACTTCGGAACCGGGGCCCTCGGGGACATGGGTTGCCATATCATCGATCCCATTTACTGGGCTCTCGATCTCACCGCGCCCAACACGGTTCTCTACGAGGGGCCGGAGCCAACGAGGGAAACCTTCCCGAAAGCGGAACGGATTCACTACAAGTTCCCCGGGACAGCCCGAACCACCGGCAAGACCATCAAGGTGACCTGGCATGACGGGGGCAACCTCCCCGACCCCTCCGAATGCGATGTGCCAGCCGGGACGA
>JAAZXD010000397.1 GCA_014240355.1 Roseibacillus sp.
ATGTGCGATGGCAGCGTTTCACTGCCCTCCTGAATGCACCTGTACAGGGTGGTGCTGCTGACGTCATCAAGACTGCCATCATCGACCTGCAGGCGAAGTTGCCTGAAGACACCGGGTTGGTTTCAAGGGAATCAATGACACGGTGGCGGCCAAGACCCCTATCAAGCCGGCTGATCCCACGGTCGATCTGGCCAGCATCGCGGCCAGGAAAGGGCAGATCGGCAAGATGTCGATCGAGGATGTGCTGCTCATCCTGAAGAGGGCCAAGGGTGAGGTGGCAAAGGGCAAGGAGGTTTTCACCCGCCAGGGATGCATCGTTTGCCACACTACTGAGAAAGGCCAGCCGCTGAAGGGACCCTTCATGGGACAGGTCGGGGCGGTTCTTTCACCGGAGCAGATTGCGGAGTCGATCCTCAAGCCAAATGCTTCCATTTCGCAGGGTTTTTCTACGGTGCAGGTCACCACCAGGGACCAGAAGGTCTACGTGGGTTTCGTGACGGCACAAAGTGCGGAGGCCATCGAGATTCGGGATATCACCGGCAAGGTGTCTCGGGTCAAGGTGGACAATATCAAGGAGCGCAAGGAGCTCGACATATCGATGATGCCGGGCGGTCTGTCCGATGCGCTGAGCATTGAGGAGTTTGCCTCGCTGGTGGCCTTCCTGGCCTCCCAGAAGGGGTGAAGGGTGTGGGCACAGGACATTTTCGGGCGTCATTCCGGGAGCCTGAACCTACCCTGTTGGCATTCGAAGGTTCTCTGCAGGGTCCCTTTCACGTGAGGGAGGGCCCTCCCCGGGAATTGTGTGTGATATCTGAAAAGTAGCTCACGGTTGACAGGCTGGTGGGAGGGACGCCAGATTGCGCCTTTCTCATGCCCAAGAAGATTGCATTTCTCACTGCCGGCGGTCTTGCGCCCTGCCTCTCCTCGTCGATTGGCGGGCTCATTGAAAAGTATAACGAACTGGCGCCTGAGGCAGAATTAAGCGGTTACCTCAACGGCTACCAGGGACTCCTCCATGGGCGGAGCATGTCGTTTCCTGCGGAGGTGAAGGATAAACATGAGATTCTTTACCGGTTTGGGGGCAGTCCGATTGGGAACAGCCGGGTGAAGCTTACCAACGTGGAGGACTGTGAGAAGCGCGGTCTGGTGCAAGCCGGCGAGGAACCGCTCAAGGTGGCGGCGGAGCAACTTCAGAAGGATGGCATCGACATCCTTCATACCATTGGCGGTGACGACACCAATACCACTGCCGCTGATCTGGCCGGATATCTGCACGATAACGGCTACGAGTTGACCGTGGTGGGATTGCCCAAGACGGTAGACAACGATGTCTTTCCGATCGTGCAGACCCTGGGGGCCTGGACGGCAGCTGAACAGGGCGCGGTTTTCTTTGAAAACATTGCCAACGAAAACACGACCAGTACGAGGCATCTCATTATTCACGAGGTGATGGGCCGTCACTGTGGTTGGCTCACTGGTGCAACCGCCGAGGCCTATCGCAAACGGCTGGATGAATGGGAATTCCTGCCCGGTATGCGGCTCACCCGGGAGTGCTGGGATGTCCACGCTGTGTGGGTGCCTGAGATGGATATTGACCTCGGAGCAGAGGTGGAGCGTCTCAACAGGGTGATGGCTGATCAGGACTGCGTGAACCTCTTCCTGAGCGAGGGAGCAGGGATGGATGCAATCATTCGTGAGAAGGAGGCCGGGGGCGAGGAGGTTCGCCGTGATGCCTTCGGCCATGCGCGTCTTGGCGAGCTCAATCCCGGCAAGTGGTTTGCTGCCAAGCTCAAGGAGAAACTGGGAGCGGACAAGGTGCTGGTGGAGAAAAGCGGTTACTTCGGCCGTTCCGCTGCTCCCAACGCACGGGACTTGGAATTGATAAGGAAGAGCGCCTTCGCAGGTGCAGAATACGCCCTCAATGGCCAGAGCGGGGTGGCGGGGCTGGACGAAGACAAGGGAGGGGAAATGTCCTGCATCGAGTTTCCCCGGATCAAGGGGGGTAAGCCCTTTGATGTCGAGCTTCCCTGGTTCGGGGCGATGCTTGCTGAAATTGGCCAGCCAAAGGGCGACAGGGCGGAGGGTCACCAGGCGCCTTGATGGCGAGGGTTATCCCAGGAGAGCCCGGTAGAACTCAGGGTGATCGTTCTCCAGGGCGTCGCGGTCCGGAATGGGGTAGAAGATTTCGCGGTCCTGAGCGGCAATCCAGAATCCGGTGCGGAGCTGGAAGAAGGAGATCTTGCCCAGCACGGAGTCGAGGCTGATGGCCTTGGTAGACTTCTCGGGATTGCCTTGTAATTCGAGGATCTGCTCCTTGAGTTTGTGGGGATGGACGTTGGGAATGGGAGAGGTGTGAAAGGGATTGGCCTCAATCAGATTAAGGAAGTCTTCGATCACAAAGTCGATTTGCGTGAACATGACCTCCGGGGCGCTCTTGGGCAGGGAAAGATCAGTGATGTATTTTCCAAAGTCGGGCGGCGCCATGTGGCTCAGCACAATGGCGCTGAAGGGGCAGATTTCCTGGTAGGTGCGGATGAAGCCCGGCTCGTGGCTGCGCTCATAGGGGGCCTGTTGGAGTCGGAGGACCTTGCCCGAGACGGAGGTAATATAGAGATCTAAGAAGGCGGAGAGGTCGATGTGCTCAAGCACCCGGTAGCAGGAAATGAATTTCGTGCGCTTGGGACGTCCGGCCTGGTTGGGGACAACCTCCTCCAGCAGCTCGTCAATCTGGAAGTAATCATGACGGTAATCGTCCTGGATCTGGGCAAAAATGACCTGACCGTGGTAGTAGCGTGAACTGCCGACGGTATAGTGTCTGCCGAATTCCTCGGGCGGCAGGTTTGAGGCCACCAGGGCGTAATTCGGCCACATGATGACATAGAGGTGTTTTTGGATCTCGTTGATGAGCGTATTGTTCCTCTTCGGCCTGCAGTGTCAAGAGGGTGAGGGAGATTGGTTGTTGGGAGACGGCAAAAATCGCGCTAATGTTGGATCATCCCGATTGAATTTCATCTATCTGCCGCATGAGCCGTGCTCCAAC
>JAAZXD010000398.1 GCA_014240355.1 Roseibacillus sp.
GGATGCGGAGATGGTCCGCGACTACGCCCTCGCGGCCAGCGGCCTTCTATCCAGCTCCATGGGAGGGCCCGGGGTCCGCCCCTATCAACCCGGTGACATCTGGAACGTCGTCGGCCTCCCCGGTGGCAATACCCGCAACTACAAACAGGACACCGGCGAGAAACTCTATCGCCGCACACTTTACAACTTCTGGAAACGCATGGCTCACCCTCCCAACATGGAGGCCTTCAACGCGCCCAGTCGCGAGGTTTGCATCGTGCGCCGCGAACGCACCAACACACCCCTGCAGGCTCTGGTCACCATGAACGACCCCCAGTTTGTGGAAGCAGCCCGCGCCCTCGCCCAGCGTGCCCTGCGGGCAGCTTCCGGCGAAGACTCCGCCACCATGGACTACATTGCCCGGCGAACTCTCTGCCGTCCGCTCAAGCCCCGCGAAATCACCATCCTGCAGGCCTGTCTCGCCGACCACACCGCTCACTACAAGGATAACCTCACCGATGCCAAGTCCCTCCTCAAGGTGGGCGAAAGCACAGCCGATCCAACCCTCGATCCCCGCAAACTCGCGGCTTGGACCATGCTGTGCAACCAGATGCTCAACCTCGATGAAGTGCTGACCAAGTAGAAACTGCACCTGCCCGGGGACAGAACAGCCCCGACTTCCAGACCACCCGGAACGACCCATGAATCTCTTCCACGAATACCTCCAGGCCCAATCCCGGCGCTACTTCCTTTCGCAGGGAAAGAACGTGCTGGGCGGTGCGGCCCTCGCCTCCCTGCTGGGACGGTCAATGAGCGGAGAGGCTAATGCCGCTGGCGCCGTCAAGACCCACTTCGCTCCCAAGGCCAAGCGCGTGATCTACCTCCACATGGTGGGGGGACCCGCACAGATGGATCTCTTCGACTACAAGCCGGTCATGCAGAAGTGGTATGACAAGGACCTTCCCGACACCGTGCGAATGGGCCAGCGCCTGACCACCATGACAAGTGGACAGAAGCGATTCCCGATCGCTCCTTCCAAATACAAGTTTGCCCAGAAGGGGCAGTGCGGGATGTGGATGAACGATGAACTGCTCCCCAACCTGCACCAGTGTGCCGACGATATCTGCTGGATGCGAAGCCTTCACACCGAGGCCATCAACCACGAACCGGCCATCGCAGCCATGCAGACCGGCAACCAGATCACCGGGCGTCCCTGCCTCGGATCATGGGCCTCCTACGGCCTTGGATCCATGAATGAAGACCTCCCCGCTTTCGTGGTCATGGTGGCCACTCCCAGTAACCGTGAACAGGAACAGGCAATCTCCTCGCGGCTCTGGTCCAGCGGCTATCTCTCAGGGGAACACGCGGGAGTCTCCTTCCGGAGCAAGGGTGACCCCATCCTCTATATCAATAACCCTGACGGCGTACCCGACGCGATCCGGCAGCGCACCATCAAGGGCATCAACGATATGAATGAGCTGACTTACAAGGAACTCGGCGACCCCGAGACCTTCACCCGCATCAGGCAGTATGAGATGGCCGCCAGCATGCAGGCCAGCATGCCTGAGCTCACCGATCTCAGCAAGGAACCCAAACGCACCTTCGAACTTTATGGCGAGGAAGCCAAAAAGCCGGGAAGCTTCGCCAACGTCGCGCTCATGGCTCGGCGACTCGCTGAAAGAAATGTCCGTTTCATCCAGGTCTATCACAATAACTGGGATCACCACGGCAATGTGAATGGCCGCATGCCGTCCCAGTGCAGGGATGTGGACCGCCCCTGCTATGCCCTTATCAACGACCTCAAGGAACGGGGCATGTTCGAGGATACCCTCATCATCTGGGGTGGGGAATTCGGGCGCACCATCTACAGCCAGGGCGGCCTCAGCAAGACGAACTACGGCCGCGATCACCATCCACGTTGCTTCACGATGTGGATGGCGGGCGGTGGAAGCAAGGGCGGTGCCATCTACGGGGAGACCGACGACTTCAGCTATAATATCGTCAAGGATCCCCTCCACATCCGCGATTTCCACGCCACCATCCTCCACCTCCTCGGCTACGATCACGAAAGGTTCACCGTGAAATACCAGGGCCTCGATCAGCGCCTTACCGGGGTAGAGAATGCCAAGGTGGTAAAGGAGCTCCTTGCCTGATCTCGACATCAGTCCCTATCGTAAAAGGATCACCATTTAACGTATGATCGGTCTCCGGCAGAAAACAGCGCAGTCCGCCGTTATCGTTTGTTTCATGGTATTTCTACCGGCTTACGCAGGTGACGAGTCGGCCCCCTCTGGAATTCACTGGGCATTTGTGAAGCCCCAACGGCCATCGACGCCGCCGATTTCAAACACCAAGTGGCCGCGCAATGACATCGACCGGTTTGTCTTGAAGCAAATCGAGGACTCCAGTCTGCAGCCTTCGGTCGAGGCGGGTGCGCGCACGTTGATACGGCGTCTGCATTTTGACCTCACCGGGTTGCCCCCCACCCCGGCAGAAATTTCGGCATTCGAGAATGATTCAAGGGCCGACCCTGATTCCGCCCTTGAGAAGCTGGTGGATCGGCTATTGGGCAGCCCGCATTTTGGTGAAAAATGGGCGCGCTGGTGGATGGACCTGGCGCATTACGGTGACAGCGACGGCTACCTGACCGATCAGTTGCGCCCCGTGGCGTGGCGTTGGCGGCAGTGGGTGGTGGAGGCCTTCAATCGCAACCTGCCGTTTGACCAGTTCACAATCGAGCAACTCGCTGGCGACCTGTTGCCCGGGGCAACCACCCAGCAGCGCATCGCCACCGGTTTTCTGCGCAACACGCTCAGTAACAGGGAAGGCGGTGCAGACCTTGAGGAATTCCGCGTGCTCCAGGTAAAGGATCGCACCAGCACCCTCGGGACCGTCTGGCTCGGACTCACCCTCCAGTGCGCCGAGTGCCACGATCACAAGAGCGACCCCTTCCCCCAGGAGGAGTTCTACCGCCTCTACGCCTTCTTCAATAACGCCGACGAACTGAACATCAACGCACCGCTGCCTGCCGAATCCGGGAAATACGCACCGGCCAAAA
>JAAZXD010000399.1 GCA_014240355.1 Roseibacillus sp.
ACTCGTTGGCCGTCATTGAGAATGGGCCCGTTGTTGAAAGCCCCAAGCTGATTCTGGATGTCGACGCCATCCAAGACTCCGGAAATGTTGACACCCTGTTCGGCGTCAAAGTTCATCCAGGTGTCGACCTCGAAGGAGATGTTGTTCGCCGTCCGACCAGCCATGCCGTCCTCGGCCTGTCCTCGCTCGCCGATGGCGAAGTCACCGTAGTTGAAGGAGAAGCCATCGGCCGGCGGGTTGCCCCCAACGGCATCGAACATCTCGATATCAGCCGACATCGACCAACCCTGCGAGGAGTTGGCCAGGGCGGGGATGGTGAAACTGGCGAAGCCAAGGCCCTGGTTGTCGATGGTGAGTTGCAGGCGACCACCCTGAATGGAGGCGGAGGCACCATTGAAGGCCGTGCCATCACCAAGATCCGTGGTGCCGTCGGCATAGCCGTCGAAATTGTTAGAGTAGGTTGCCGCGGTGGCCGGGAGAGCCAAGCTGGCGAGGATGAGCAAGGTGATGGGTTTCTTCATGTTATGGCGTGGCTTAGAACGATGGCTCAAATTTCTTTGAGCCCATAGAGTTGAAGGAAATTGAGAGGCTTAGTCAACGATGATAATGAAAAAATCTGATAAATGTTGGTGAAGTTATTCGCAATCCTGAATAAGTAAGCATTAAGGATATTTATCAGGGAGAGGTTTGATACCTGATTGTCGGTGGAGTGGAGAGTGGTGGAAAGGGACAGGAAACGGTGATCCAGATTATTGAGCGGACTCCGTCTCAAGGTAGGGCTTGCCCTCCAGATAGTGGGTCAGGCGAGCGTTGAGGCCCTCTGCAAGTTGTTTGTTTTGAGCTGTTTGGGGCAGGGACAGAGCCTTGCGGGCGGAGGCCGCGGCAGCCTCAAAGTTCCCGGTGGCGGCTTGGGCGGCGGCGAGGGTGTCGAGAAGATTGGCTACTCGGCCTCCGCTCTCCCGGTCGAGCCGGAGGGCGATCTTGAGCGCCTCGGCGGGATTTCGGATCTCCTCCCGGGGGTGAGTAGCCAGGAGCCAGGCCAGATTGTTGGCCGCGAAGCGATTGTCGGGCCGGAGGTGGAGGCCGGTCCGGTAGCGGGAAATCGCGGTGGCGGGGTCCCGGGGAGCGAGGAAGGCGGCGAACTGGAAGTGAGCCAGGCTATCGTCCGGGTTCAGCCGGAGGGCCTTTTCGAAGTGGCGCCGGGCCTTTTCAGGCTGATCAAGGCGGGCCTGGAGGAGGGCCATTTCTTGGTGAGCGACCGCGTCCCGGGGTTCCAGTTGGAGGTAGGCCTGCAATTCCGACTGTGCGTTCGTCCAGCGACTCTGGGCCAGGTGGAGGCTGGCCAGTTCCTTGGCCGCGGGCGCGTAAGCGGGATCGAGACGGCGGGCCGCCGCAAGATAATAGGCCGCGCCCTCGAGGTCGTTGCCGGCCCGGCGGGCGAGGCCGTAGCGAAACTGGGTGGAGGCTTCCTGGGTGAGCCGGCTGCGGGCCACGAGCGGGTGGGAGAGTTGGGAGCCGGGCAACTGGGCGGCCCGTTGCAGACGTTCGTCCACGGTGCCGGTTGAATGAGTGAGATCCTGAAGCAGTTGGTCGATCTCGAGGGGGCCTTTGTAGATGACGGAAACATGCCCGTCGGGGCTGATGAGGAAGCTGGTGGGCACGGGCAGGGGACGGTTGAGTCCCACCAGGTTGTCGTGGAATTCCTGGAAGGCTGCCACGAGGGGTGCGGAAGCCTTGCCGGAAGGAAAGGGGAACTCCAGTTCGCTGGTGACCCGGGAGGGATCGCCGGCGGTGGCGGGGTCGAGATCGTCGACATTGAGGGCGAGAACCTGCAGACCGGCAGTGCGCAGTTCGTCGGCGCGGTCGCGGAGGTGGCCCAGTTCCTCAAGGCAGGGGGCGCACCAGGTGGCCCAGAGGTTGACGAGGAGGCTCTGGTTGCCGAGCGTGGCCTGCCCCTGGCTGTTGCGGACATTGAGCTTGGGAGCGCGCAGGTGGGTGACGACCGGAATGCGGGCCTTGACCGAGGAAGGGGAAGGCTCCTGCAATCCTGGGGTGAGGGCGGTTATCCGTTTTCCGGTGGCGACCGGTTGGGGGGTTCCCGTGCCCTGGAGGAGAAGATAGTGCCGGTCGACCGCTACGCCTGGGAAGGATTCCACCGTGCCATCGGGCCAGCGCACCCTGATCCCGGCGATGTCCCTTTCCTCTCCGAGGCCGAAATGGAGCCACTTGCTGGATTGGGCCAGAAAGCCCTCGCCCCCCCGCAGGGAGCGGACCAGGTGGTGCAGACTCTTGGCCTTGGGAATCAATTCCACCCGGGCACCGATGGCATCCCGATTGACGGAGGTCCCGTTTCCGCGGAGACGCAATGAAAGGAAGTGGTTCTTCCCGTTTCCCTCGTTGAGCAGGAGGCGCAAACGCGGGGCGTTGCGGTTGCTGATCCAGAGGTCGAGGTCTCCGTCCTGGTCCCAGTCGCACACCGCGAGGGCCCGACCGTCGTCGGGGAAGTCGAGTCCGCTCCCGGCGGAAAGGTTGGCGAAGCGTCCGTCACGGGTGTTGAGAAAGACGCAATTGCGCTCCTGCCCGCTGAAGGAGCGCCCGGAATCGATCATGGCGGAAAGGGCGACGTGGGCACCGGTGGCTGCCGGATCGGATGGAATTTCGCTGGAATCGAGAGTGCGCGACACGACCTGTCGCCAGAAGAAACTTCATAAGTCGCCGCTGTCTCTTTCGGAGGAGAGGTAACCGTTGGCCACCACGAAGTCGGGCCAGGCGTCGTTGTTAAGATCCACGAAGTTGGAACCCCAGGCCCAGCGCCCAACAGTGACCCCGGTCTGCACGCTCACGTCCTCAAAGCCCTCGCCGGTGTTGCGGAAGAGGGTGTTGCCTCGTGCAAAACGACGGAAGCGGTTGCGAATGTTCTGATCGGTGCCGGTCTTGAACTGTCCCTGGGTGGTGATGCGGGAACCGGCGGCAGAAAACATGTTGGCCACGTAGATGTCCATGCGGCCGTCGCGGGCGT
>JAAZXD010000039.1 GCA_014240355.1 Roseibacillus sp.
AGAGAGAGGACGCTTTCGAGAAAGTAGTCGCCCGCCTCCTCGCTACCGGGTCCTACGCAGAGCGCATGACCAGCGAGTGGCTCGATGTCGCACGTTATTCGGACACTTACGGCTACCAGGTCGATCGTGATCGTTTCGTCTGGCCCTGGCGCGACTGGGTGATCAATGCCTTCCGAAAAAACATGCCCTACCACCAGTTCATTACCGAGCAACTGGCTGGCGACCTTCTCCCCGATGCAACCAAGGACCAGATCCAGGCAACCACCTTCAACCGCCTCCATCCGCAAAAAGTAGAAGGCGGCAGCGTCCCCGAGGAGTTCCGCCTCGAGTATGTTTCCGACCGTCTCCACACCTTCGGCACAGCTTTTCTGGGCCTCACCCTGGAGTGCTCCCGCTGTCACGATCACAAATACGATCCGATCACGATGAAGGACTACTACAGCCTGAGTTCCTTCTTCGCCAATATTGACGAAGCGGGGCTGTATTCCTACTTCACCCCCTCCATTCCCACTCCCACGCTCCTCCTCACCTCCGAAGCGCAGGACAAGCAGATCGCGGAGAAGAACGCTGCTATCAAAACCGCCAGGGATGCTGTGTCCAGTGCGTCCAGAAAGGCCGAGGGAGCCTTCACGGAGTGGCTCCGGAGCCGTCCCGGGGAACTTCAGTGGACAGGCCTGCAGGCCCATGTCCCCTTTGATGACCGCCAGGGCGGCAACCTTCCCGACCGGGCGCGCAAGGACAAACCCACCAAGACAAGTGGCGATAACAAGTCCATCGAAGGCGTCCGCGGACAGGGCCTCCAACTCACCGGAGACGACGCTGTCCACGTACAGGGTGCCGGAGCTTTTCGCCGCACCCAACCTTTCTCCATCGGAATCTGGATCAACACTCCGGAACAATACGAGCGCACCGTGATCTGGCGGCGGTCCAAGGCCTGGACCGATGCCGGAAGCCGCGGATACGAGCTCCTCCTGCTCGAGGGAAAACTCAGTGTCGCCCTCGTTCACTTCGATCCCGGGAATTCCATCCGCGTGACTGCTCGGGACCCTCTCCCCGCCAACGAGTGGCACCATGTCACGGTCACCTACGACGGATCCAGTTCCGCCCGGGGTCTTCGGCTCTGGCTCGACGGCAAGCCGCTCCCCTCCAGCCTGGTCCGGGATAAACTAACCAAGAACATCGAGGGAGGGGGCGATCCCGACCTGCGCCTTGGCGAACGCTTCCGCGACGTAGGCTTCAAACAGGGCAAGGTCGATGAGCTGCACATCTTCACTCGTGAGCTCACCGCCATCGAAGTTGCACAACTCCACGATGGCAAGACTCTCATCAATGCCCTCAGGGTGCCGCTCGATTCAGTGGATGCGGCCACGCAGGAGCAGTTGCGGGAATATTTCGTTTCGGCCCTGCATAAACCCTACGGGGAGGCGGTCGGCAAACTGCAGGCTGCCCGCGATGCCAAGCGTGGACTGGTGGAACCCATTCGCGAGATCATGGTCATGCGCAGGATGGGAAAACCCCGGCAGTCCTACATTCTCAAACGGGGGATCTACAGTTCCCGCGGTGAAGCGGTCGGGTTCGACACTCCTGCCATCCTGCCCCCGTTCCCCGGGGACCAGCCCCGCAACCGTCTTGGACTCGCACGCTGGCTGACTTCACCGGACCATCCCCTCACCGCCCGCGTGACGGTCAACCGCTATTGGCAGATGTTCCTTGGGTACGGCCTCGTGCGCACCCCGGAAGACTTCGGAAGCCAGGGGCGCCCTCCCAGTCATCCTGAATTGCTGGACTGGCTCGCCCGCGACTTTGTCGCGAGCGGCTGGGATCTGCACCACCTCATCAGGCGTATCGTGCTCTCCGCCACCTACCGGCAGAGTTCCGTCACGGACGAGAAGAGCCGCGAACGCGATCCCGGGAATATCTACCTTGCACGTGGATCCGCCACCCGTCTCTCGGCTGAAATGATCCGGGACAACGCCCTGGCCCTCAGTGGTCTCCTCGTGCACAAGGCAGGCGGCCCTTCCGTCAAACCCTATGAGGTGGCCGTCTCCTTCAAGCCCACCAGTCCCGGCAAGGGAGATGATCTCTATCGTCGAAGCGTCTACACCTGGTGGAAGCGGACCGGACCGGCTCCCGTCATGATGACACTCAATGCCTCCAAGCGCGACGTCTGCCGGGTCCGCCGCGAAGTCACCCCTTCACCCCTGCAGGCCTTTGTCCTGCTCAACGGCCCGCAGTTTATGGAGGCTTCCCGTATAATGGGGGCGAAGCTATTGCAAAAACACGGGGATTCCCCCGACGCCCTGGTCGTGGAAGCCTACCGCGCCTTTACCAGTCGCCTCCCGGCGAATGAGGAACAGAAAGTCCTGCGAACCCTCTACGATGAACAGCTCGCCCACTACCAGGCCCACCCCGAACAGGCCAAGGGCTTTCTCGGCATCGGGGCCTCCCCGGCAGCAAAAGACCTTCCCGCTCACCAGGTGGCCGCCGCCGCCATCCTTGTTAATGCCATCATGAATCTCGACGAAGCCGTCTCCAAGCGATGAACACGACTCCAGCTCCACTCTGTTCCGGATTCGAAAGTCCCATCGGCCTCAGCCGCCGGAAAGCCCTCCAGTCGTTCGGGATGGGCCTCGGCTCCCTCGCCCTGGCTGATCTCATGGCTGCGGAACAACGCTCTGAAAACCCCGCATCGAAGATCCAGGACCCACCGGCCAGGGCCAAGAGGGTGATCTTCCTCTTCCAGGCCGGCGGTCCGTCGCAACTCGACCTCTACGACTGGAAGCCCAAACTCAAGGCCGATCAGGGAAAGGAGCTCCCCGCCTCCATCCGCATGGGCCAGCGCCTGACCGCCATGTCTGGAAACCAGGCCAGCCTGCCCCTGGTGGGCACGCCCTTCAAGATGGAGCAGCACGGGGACTCCGGGGCCTGGATCAACAGCGACACCCTTCCCCACATTTCAGGGATCGCGGACGATCTCTGCTTCATCAAATCCATGCACACCGAGGCCATCAACCACGGTCCGGGGGTGACCTTCATGCAGACCGGATCGCAGTTCCCGGGTCGGCCCAGCATGGGCGCCTGGCTTGACTTCGGCCTCGGCACGATGAACAGAGACCTGCCATCCTTCGTCGTGATGGTGACCAAGAACAAGGGTGGCCAGCCGCTGGTCTCCCGTCTCTGGGGCAGCGGCTTCCTTCCCGGCAAGTATGACGGGGTGCGCTTCCGTGCCGACAAGGATGCCATCCTCTATCTCAACAGCCCTCCCGGCATCAACCGGGCCAATCGCCGCAAGGTTCTGGATCGCCTGCGTGAGCTTCACGAGATGCAATTGGAGGAGACGGGCGATCCCGCTCTTGAAACCCGCATCGCCCAGTACGAAATGGCCTTCAACATGCAGCAATCCATCCCTGAAGTGACCGATCTCTCCGACGAACCGGAGAGCACCTTCAAACTCTACGGAGACGACGCCAAGAAGCCCGGAACCTTCGCTGCCAATTGCCTCCTCGCCCGCCGCCTCGCCGAACGGGATGTCCGCTTCATCCAGCTCTACCACCAGGGCTGGGACCAGCACGGGGGGCTGCCCGGTGGTATCAGGACCCAGTGCCGCGAAACCGACCAGGCCTCCGCCGCTCTGGTCACCGACCTCAAGAACCGCGGTCTGCTGGAGGACACCCTCGTGATCTGGGGCGGTGAGTTTGGTCGCACCAGCTACTGCCAGGGCAGGTTTAACAGTGGAAACTTCGGACGCGACCACCATGGACGCTGCTTCACCGTATGGATGGCAGGGGGCGGCAGCAAGGCTGGCAGCAGCTACGGTGCCACTGATGATTACAGCTACAACATCGCTGAGAACCCGGTCCACATCCACGACTTCCACGCCACCATCCTGCACCTCCTCGGCATCGACCACGAACGTCTCACCTTCAAGTACCAGGGCCGCCACTTCCGCCTCACCGATGTCCATGGCAAGGTCGTGAAGGGCGCGCTGGCATGATACGAACTCCTGACCGCGTAATCCCGACCGGCCTCCTCAGGTCCAAGTCCCAACCGAAATTTCCCTGCTCCATGAAACGTGCCTCCCTGATCCTCTTCCTTTCTCTCTGCACTTGCATTCTCTCCGCACAGGACAGGATCCGTGTCCTCGTCTGGGATGAGCAGCAACCGGTCAGGAAAAAGGTCTACGAGAACTTTCCCGGTAACTTCATCGCCGATCACCTCCGCACCAATCCCAGGCTGGAGGTGAGCACTGCGAGGCAGGACGACCCGGAACTGGGCCTCGCCAGCGAAGTGCTCGCCAGAACCGACGTCCTCATCTACTGGGCACACGTCAGACAGAGGGATATCCCGGAGGCCAAGGGCCAGGAAATCGCGAACCTCGTCAAGGCAGGCAAACTCGCCTTCGTGCCCCTGCACTCCGCTCACTGGTCCGTTCCTTTCATGATGTGCATGCAGGAGAAGGCCGCCCAGGATGCCCTCGCGGCCCTCCCCGAAGGGAAGCGCGCCACCGCCAGGGTGGTCTACGAGGGCAGGATTCAATGGAAAAAGGCCGGCGAGTTCGACCGCAACTTCGCCCCCTGGCGCTACCAGTTCGACGACAAGGGAAACATCACCGCCTTCGTGCACCGTCCCAACTGCGTCTTCCCGCGCTGCTGCGGCCCGGGACAACCCGCCGAGGTGCGCATCATTCACAGGCAACATCCCATCTGCCAGGGCGTGCCCGCCCGCTTCACTCTCGATGTCACCGAGATGTACGACGAACCCTTCGGCGTGCCCGAGCCCGATACCGTTCTCTTCACCGAGAACTGGAAGGGCGGCGAGTTCTTCCGCTCCGGATGCCTTTGGAATCTCGGTAAGGGGGTGGTCTTCTACTATCGCCCCGGTGACCAGCAGTATCCCATCTTCGCCAATGCCCACCTGCTGAAGCTGCTGGAGAATGCCGCGGTGTGGCTGGGAAGCAGGTAGCAGACCCGCCCGCCATGGGTTCCCGGAACGATCGGGACCACATCTTTCGCGTGACAAATTTCATTATGGAACCCTGAATAATGAATAATCCACTGCGCCCAGCTCGTATCTCCACCCCATTATTCATGAAACGCATCACCTTAGTCGTCCCCCTCTTCCTCGCCCTTCTCTGTCCGCTTCTCCTGTCGGAGAAGAAGAAGGAGGAGATCAAGCACATCGTCTTCATTGCGGGCAACCGCAGCCACGGTCCGGGTGAACACGAATTTTATGCCGGCTGCACGCTTCTGGCCAAAGCCCTCAACGAACAAAGCGGACTCAAGGTGAAGGCTACCGTCCTGCGCGCCAACTGGCCAAAGGAACACAAACCCATCGTGGAGAGCGCCGACACCATCGTGATCTACGCCGATCACGTCAGCGGACATGGCGGGCAATGGGAGTTCCTCGACGGTCTCGCCAGGAAGGGAGTGGGAATGGTCTTCATGCACTACGCCGTCCACCCCAACAAGGAGATTGGTGAAAAGTACTATCGCCCGTGGATCGGCGGGGCAATGGAGAGCGGCTGGTCGGTTAACCCGCACTGGGTCGCCGACCTCGAGATCATCAAGGGTCACGAAATCGGCAATGGAGTGCCCGACAAGGTTACCTGCCTCGATGAGTGGTACTACAACATGCGTTTCGTCAAGGAGCGCGACAAGGTGCTCGATCTCTTCACCGCAGTGCCTGACCGCGAGAACATGCACCGCTATATCAACATGTGGAACCGGAATGGAGTAGATGGCCTGGGCAAGTCACAGACCCTGATGTGGGGATATGAGCGGCCCACGGGCGGTCGCGGGGTAGGATTCGTGGGCGGCCATTATCATCAAAGCTGGGCGGTCGACGGCGTGCGCAGGGCGGTCCTCAACGCAATCATCTGGACCGCCGGCATGAAGGTGCCCAAGGACGGGGTTCAATCACGCGCACCCACCGAGGAGGAGCTCAACGTCAACCTGGACAAGAAGGGCCGGGCGAGACGAATAAAGATTCCAGATCCCGGGGCGTGGAAAAAACTCCCCCCCGCCAAGATCCAGAAGGAGCGAGAGGCGGGTTTTAATCAGGGTGCCGGAGCGAAGGTTCGACCAGCCCCGGCACCCGAAAAGAAAAACCCTGAGGCACCCCGACTCCCGAAGAAGTCGGTGGCCGGCAGCGGAGACCCCGACCTCCAAGGCGTCCCGGCGGGAGGGATCATCGTGCCCGAGGACCTTGAGCTGACCGTCTGGGCCACCAGCCCGATGCTCTCCAACCCTGCCAACATGGATACCGACTCCGCCGGCCGGATCTGGATCGCGGAGGGCGTCAACCAGGGCAACCAGCGTCCAGAAGCCGCCCGTATTGTGGTTCTCGAGGACAAGGACAAAGACGGGAAGGCGGACAGCTCCCACGTCTTCGTGGAGGATCCCGAACTGGTGGCTCCCATCCGGGTAAGCCTGTTCGACAATCGCGTGGTGGTATCTCAGCCACCTCATCTTGTCGTTTATACCGACGTCAATCGTGACCTCGTCTTCAATCCCAAGGTCGATAAACGCGAGAACCTCCTCAGTGGATTCAATGGAAGGAATCACGATCATGGCCTGCACGCGGTAGTGGGCGGACCGGATGGGAAATGGCACTTCAGCCAAGGCAGTTCAGGGGCCCGGTTTAGCGACAGGGATGGAGTTGAGTTCCTCATCGGAGGTCCTCTCGAGGATGAGGGGGCCCGGCCCGCTACCGACCCCCGCACCTTCGCCGGTAAACTGAGCGGCGATGGCCGTTACTGGGTTGGCGGCTTCGCAGCCAGAATGAACCCCGACGGCACGCAGGTCCGCATCACCGGCCACGGTTTCCGCGCCAGCCACGGACAAACGATCACTTCATTTGGAGATGTGTTCCAGAATGACAGTGCCGATTCCGAATCCTGCCGCGTCACATGGCTGATGGAGGGTGGTTTCCTCGGGTTCTTCTCGCCTGACGGACAACGCACCTGGCAGGCCGACAAAAGACCAGGCCAGACTGTCCCCGAGGCTCACTGGCGACAATGGGACCCCGGCACCATTCCCCCCGGCGACGTCTACGGGCGCGGCTCTCCAACCGGAATCTGCTTCTATGAGAATGGGGCACTGCCAGAAAAATATGCCGGGCTGCTGGCCAGCTGCGATGCGGACCGTGGAACTGTTCTGGGATATTTCCCTGTGCCGGAAGGATCAAATTTCAAGCTCGAACGCTTCGACTTCATGAAAGCCCGACCCGGAAACCCCTTCCGGCCTTCTGACATCATGGTGGGTGCGGACGGAGCACTTTACCTTTCTGGACGGGGCGGCCCCGATGCGGAACATCCCCATGGAGGAGATCCCCGTGGGCCGGGAATCATTTACCGTCTGGCTCCGAAAGGATTCCGACCCAACCTCACGGCCTCCTCCACGGATTCAATCGCCGGCGCCCTCGCCATTCTCTCGAATCCTGCCCAGAACGTGCGGCACCTCGGCTTCGAGGCATTGCGGGCCGCCGGCAAGAAAGCCCTTCCCGCGGTCCGTGGCTTGCTCGGGCACTACAACGGCTACCTCCAGGCCAGAGCAGTCTGGCTTCTTCCCTCCCTGGGAGATGCAGGTCTGCGACTGACCAGGAGTCTGCTCGACAGCCCTGATGCCCGGACCCGGCTCCTTGCCTTCAGGTCCCTGCGCAATGCCGGGGAGGCCCAGTTGGAGATGGTCAGCAGATTCTACGTCGATGAGCCCAGTCCAGCGGTCCGCTGCGAGGTGGCCCTCTCCCTGCGCGACATTCCCGCCCAACGCAAGGCGACCTATCTGAGCTATTTCCTGAGGCGCTGCAGCGCGAGCGATCGTACTTCCCTTGAGGCCTGCGGCCTCGCTGCAGAGGGAGCAGAGGAACTCGTCTGGAGCAGACTGAAGAGTGTGGCCAGAATCACGGGAGCCCTTGAGTGGACGGAAGCCTTCGCCAGAATCACCTGGCGCCTTCACCCCCGGGCAGCCATCCCGGATCTTCAGAAACGAGCCCTCGCAGAGGCCCTTCCCGGTGCCTCACGCCTGCTCGCAGTCGAAACGTTGGCATTCGTCAACGACCCGGCGGCCGCACGGGCCCTCGTTGAAATCGCAAAGGTCGACGGTCCGGCAGGGGCGGAAGCCCTCCGCTGGCTCTTGCATCTCGCCGAAACACGTTGGAAGGATTTCGACATCTTCACGCTCCTGAAAGAACACAGGCTTCTTGGTCTGGAAAACTAACCGAATCCCTGGTGTGCCCTCCCTATCGCTTCGAGGTGTATTCCCAATGAAAATCCTGCTCCTGCTCTTTGTTCCGGGTTTCCTGTGCTGCGCCACTCGCCCGAAGGCTGAAACGCTTCCGCGGCCCAACATCGTTCTCGTTTACACCGACGACCAGGGCTACGGCGATGCCAGCTGCCTGAACCCGCGGGCAAAATTCAAGACCCCCCACCAGGACCGCCTCGCGCGGGAGGGAATGACGTTCACCGACGCGCACTGCTCCGACACGGTCTGCACCCCTTCCCGTTACGGACTGCTGACCGGGCGCTACAGCTGGCGCACCAGCTTGAAGCGGGGGGTCTTCGGGGCCGAACGCCCCTGCCTTATCGAGCAGGGCCGGACTACCCTGGCCTCCTTCCTGCGCACCAACGGCTACCGGACTGCGATGGTGGGCAAGTGGCACCTCGGGATGGATTTTCCAGGCACCCTCGGCAATCGCGACTGGTCGCTCCCGGTCAAGGACATGCCGCTCGACAAGGGCTTTGACTACTTCTGGGGTATCCCCGCCTCCATGAATTACGGCGTGCTGGCCTGGTTCGAAGGCCGCTTCGCCATGACGCCCCCCACCCGGTGGACCAGGAAGAAACCCAATCGGATCGCGCTCTCAGACTATCGGATCACCCCTCCCTATCAACCGGAACAACAGGACGGCCTGATGGAGGTCGCCCCGGACTTCGTGGATTCCGAATGCCTGACGCGTTTCACCGACCAGGCCATCAAGTGGATTGCCTCGGTGGCGGATGATGCCCGCAAGGGCGAGCCCTTCTTTCTCTACCTGCCCCTCACCTCGCCCCACAAACCGGTCATTCCTCTGGAGCAGTTCCGGGGCCAGGGAAAGGCGGGAGCCTACGGGGAGTTCATGATCGAGACGGACTGGCACCTCGGTCGGTTGCTTTCCCTGCTCGATCGCGAGAATCTAGCGGAGAACACGATCGTCATCTATACCTCGGACAACGGCCCGGAGAACACCTGGCAACAGCGTATCCAGAAATTTGGACACTACAGCTCCGGGCCCTATCGCGAGGGCAAGCGCTCCATCTATGAAGGAGGCCACCGGATCCCCTTCTTCCTGCGCTGGCCGGCCAGGGTCAGGCCAGGCTCCCGGTGGACCGAACCGATCTGCCAGACTGATCTCCTCGCCACCTTTGCCGCCATCCTAGACAAGCCAATCCCAGCCCGGTCCGGCGAGGACAGTATCAGCTTTCATCGGGCATGGGGTAGTGCCAAGTCCACCCACCCCTCCCGTCCTCCCGTCATTCACCATGCCGCTAACGGGCGATTCGCAATCCGGTCCGGAAAGTGGAAGCTGATCATGGAAGGCAAGAAAAAGGCCGAGAAACGCGAACTCTACGACCTGCACCTCGACCCGGGGGAGAAGAACAATGTCCTGGCCAATCATGGCGAAGTGGAGAAGACCCTGCTCACCCGGCTCTCCGGAATCGTAACCAGCGGTGCCACCCGCGATGGGGTGACCTCGCAGAACGATACCCCGCTCTGGGCGGATCTCGTCTGGCTTCCCCGATAACAATCGTCCCCCCATGCGCACCTGCTTCTTCCTCGTCTCCCTGCTTTTGGCAGGTTTTCTCCCTGAAGCCTCCGGGGCGAAGCTTCCCAATATCCTCGTCATCCTGGTCGATGACATGGGTTACGGTGACCTCAACGCCTACAACCCGGAATCGAAGATTCCCACTCCCCATCTCGACAAGCTGGCCCGGGACGGGATGCGCTTCACCGATGCCCATGCCCCGGGGCCTCTCTGTCACCTCTCGCGCTACGGTCTCCTGACCGGGAGGTACCCCTTCCGCGCCAATACGGGCGCGTGGCGCACACAGCCTTCAATCGGGACAGGGCAACTCACCGTGGCCTCCCTTCTCAAGGAGAAGGGCTACCACACCGCCATGGTGGGCAAGTGGCACCTGGGATTCAAGGAGAACGGCTATGACAAGCCTCTCCCGGGAGGACCGGTGGATGTCGGGTTCGAGTCCTTCTTCGGCATCCGGGCCTCCACCGACATCCCTCCCTATTTCTACATCCGCGGAAACCGTGCCGTAGAGCCACCCACCAAGACGATCGCAGCCAACAATACCCCGGGCTGGTCCCGCATCCAGGGAGCTTTCTGGCGGGGTGGCGGCATCGCTCCTGATCTCAGGCTCGACGACGTCCTGCCCCGCTTCACCAAAGAAGCCCTGACCGTGATTGCCGACCATGATCCCGAGGAGGGGAACCCTCTCTTCCTCTACCTGGCCTACCCGGCCCCCCACACCCCCTGGTTGCCCTCCCCGCAGTTCAGGGGAAAAAGCGAAGCAGGGATATACGGTGAATTCTGCAGCATGGTGGATGCCGAAGTCGGCCGGGTGCTGCAAGGGCTGGAAAGCAGGAAGATGGCGGATGACACCCTCGTCATCTTCACCTCGGATAACGGCCCGGTCTGGTATGACGCGGATGTGCAGCGCTCTGGACATGACTCCGCGGGAGGATTGCGGGGGATGAAAGCGGACGCCTGGGAAGCGGGACACCGTATGCCCTTCCTGGTGCGCTGGCCCGGCATGGTGGAAGCCGGATCGGTAACCCATCACCTCGTCTGCTTTACTGATCTTCTCGCCACCTTCGCCGAACTGATAAACGGTAAATTGACGGGGAAAGGCGCTCTCGACAGCGAAAGTTTCCTCCCTGTCCTGACCGATTCCTCCGCCAGGCACCACCCAAGAGGACCCATTGTGATGAGGGCCGGAAGCGGTGCCATGATGATCCGGGATCAGGAATGGAAACTGATCAATCAGCTTGGATCAGGCGGATTCTCCAATCCCAAGCGGGTCAAGCCCGGACCGGATGATCCCCAGGGACAGCTCTACAATCTCTCCGTGGACCCTTCCGAGAAATCGAATCTCTGGAAGAGCCATCCCGAACTGGTGCGTAAGCTGACCGCGCGGATGAAGGAAATCGCGAAGTAATCGAGGGTTGCTGCTCCCTCCGGTTTCCGGGATCACACGTTTCCCCCGCCACTTCCACTCCCTCAAATTTGATAAGCCACGCGGGAGCAGCGATCAGAAAACCCATAACCGACCGCTAACTCCCACGCCGCTAGATAAATCTTCTCACCACAGAACGGGATTATTCTCCAGTTTCGGCGGGCGGTTTCTTTGATGGTAGTTGGATCAACCGTCACGGGCAACTCCCCAGGATGAGTAAAATTCCCGGGAACCGTGCTGGAACATCCCCCCTTTCGGGTAATTCGATTCTCTGCACCTCTCTTCCTGACGCCCCCGACGCGGAAAACCAAAAACAGAGCATCCTCCCCTGCAGCTGCCGCAACCTTTCAAACATGCTCTGCGTTGAAATTCGTCGTCCCCTTTAATTGAACAAACGGGGGAGAGCAGAGTTGACCCCGGGCTCTCTGGATTTGAGGATTCATCCCCGATTCCCCCCGGCACCGTTTCCCCGTGCTGGCATCCCAAAACACCATGAACATCGAAACGCTCTGCCTGCACGGTGGCCAGGAACCCGACCCCTCCACCAATGCGCGTGCCGTGCCCGTTCACCGCACGACATCCTATGTCTTTGATAGCACCGAGCACGCCGCAAATCTCTTCGCCCTGAAAGAGCTCGGGAACATCTATAGCCGGATCGGGAACCCGACCCAGGCGGTGCTTGAATCACGGGTTGCTCTCCTGGAAGGCGCGCATGAACTCGGTGCCCTGGCGCTGGGTTCAGGAACGAGCGGAGTATTCTACTCCATAATAAACCTGGCGCAGGCCGGGGACAACATCGTCTCGGCGCGCAATCTGTATGGCGGTTCCTACACTCAATTCAACGACATCCTTCCCGCCCTGGGCATCGAAGTGCGCTTCGTGGACTCGCAGGATCCCGACGAGTTTGCCCAGGCCGCGGACGAGAACACCCGGGCCTTCTTCACTGAAACGGTTTCCAATCCCGCCCTTGAGATCGCCGATCTGGAAGCCATCGCGGCCCACGCCAAGGCCTCTGGCGTGCCCCTCATCGTGGACTCCACTTTCTCCACCCCTTACCTGACGCGCCCGATTGATCACGGAGCTGATATCGTGGTCCATTCCCTGACAAAATGGTTCGGCGGTCACGGCACGGGCATCGGTGGGGTGGTGGTGGATTCCGGTCGATTCAAATGGAGCGCTGGGAAGCACCCGCTCTACGATACCCCGGATTCATCATACCACGGCCTGCGTTGGGGCCATGATCTCCCCCCCGAGCTTGCGCCCCTGGCCTTCATCCTGCGGATGCGCACGGTCCCCCTGCGCAACCTCGGGGCCTGTATTTCTCCCGATAATGCCTGGATCTTCCTGCAGGGCATCGAGACGCTGCCCCTGCGGATGGAACGCCACTGCGAAAACGCCCTCGCGGTAGCCAGGCATCTGCAGAAGCACGATGCCGTGGAATGGGTGCGGTTCCCCGGCCTGGCGGACAACCCCGAGTACGAGAAGAACAGCAAATACATCAGGGGCAAGGGTGGAGCCATTGTCGTCTTCGGGATCAAGGGAGGTGCTGAATCCGGCAAAACCTTCATCGAGTCCCTGCAACTTCATTCTCATCTTGCCAATGTTGGTGATGCCAAGTCGCTGGCCATTCACCCGGCTACCACCACCCATTCCCAGCTCAACGAAGAACAGCAGGCGGCCGCAGGGATCACGCCGGAGCTGGTGCGCCTCGCGGTGGGAATTGAGCACATTGGCGATATCCTTGCAGATCTCGACCAGGCTCTGGCGCAGGCCGTAACATAGACTAACCGAGGAATTGCCGGGCTCTGTGAACTCAGGGGCCGGTGGATTTCTTCGCGGGCTCCTGCGGCTGCCCCCCCCCTGGCGGAGTGGGCGCATCCAGCAGGCGGCAAATGGCTCTCTTGAGAACACTCTCAACCTGCGGACTCACCATGGACGAGCGCTCAGCCGCCTCATAACCGCCCTGGGAGTAAGCCACCTCGGTACAAATATAACCGGGCGCGTAGTCGCCATATGCGGCCATGGCAACCACCAGATCCGGACGAACCGCCTGGGCGTAGAGCTGGTATTCCACGAACAACTCCCCGGGCATGTGCAGGATGCGGGCCTGGCGCAGGGCAAGGCAGGAAAGCTCCAGGGGCTCCTGGCGCTGACATCGCCGCAACCAGGTCAGAACCTTGGCGGCCAGATAGCGCTTCTCCAGCGGCTCGGTCTCCACCTCCACCACGGCTGCAAGGGTTTCTTCCTTCAGGTGAGTTCCTATCGGCAGGAGAACAGGTTCCACTACCC
>JAAZXD010000003.1 GCA_014240355.1 Roseibacillus sp.
GCAGTGATCCAGATGCCGCCCATGGGACACGTGGGCGACGCAAACCTCAAGCTGATCCATGCACATATCGTTGAGGCCTCCAAGGGACTGAAGGAAGTCAGGGTAAAGGGGCTCGACCCCTTCTACGCCTCCCCGAGCATGCGTAAGCGTCCACAGGTGCAGCGCATCTTCATGCCGGAAGCCGGGCCCGCTGCGATCGCAGTCGCCGTCACCGATGACCTGCACTACTGCTGGGATGCGGGCGAGTGCCGCCTGCGCTACATCTGGCAGGGTGATTTCATCGATGGCTGGGCGGTCTGGCGCGGAAACGGAAACGGACTCTCCAAGATCCAGGGCGAGATCCTCCTCCGCGAGGAACAAAACCCTGTTCCCCTGCTGCCCGATCCAGGCAACTCCGCCCCGTCCCCTCCCAAGTTCCTCGGATATTCGCTTGTGGACGGCCTGCCCACCTTCCGCTGGCGGGTGGGGGAAATGGAGGTGGCGGAGACTATCCGGCCAACGGCCGACGGAACGGCCCTTGCACGCAGCTTCGAGCTGAAGGGCAGGGTCCCGCCGGCCCTGAAGTTCAAGTCCTCCGACAAGATGTCGATCTCCACCGAATCCGCGGTCCTCGACGGGAACGGCCGCCTTACCATCACGCTGACCCCAAGACCCTGATGCGTCCTGTTTTCATCCTGGCCCTCGCCTCCTGCCTCGCCTCCGCCGACGTCTGGACGGACACCTTCAGCATCGACAGAATCGCCCTCCCGCCCGGGATCGATCCGCAGATCGGCGGCATCGACACCACTCCCGGCGGCAACCTCGCCATGTGCTTTCACCGCGGCGAGGTTCTCCTCCACGACCCGGAGGCGGGTACCTGGCAGCGATTCGCGGAAGGTCTGCACGAACCACTCGGGCTTCTCGCTGAAAGCGAATCCAGTTTCCTCGTCATGCAGCGTCCCGAACTCACCCGCGTCTCCGATACCGACGGTGACGGGATGGCCGATCTCTACGAAACCGTCTTTGACAGCTTCGGAATGACGGGCAACTACCATGAGTTTGCCTTCGGCCCCACCCGCGACCGGGAGGGCAACCTCTATCTCTCCCTCGGCACCGCCTCCAATGGGGCGGGCATCCGGAAGGAAGTCCGCGGACGCTGGAGCGAAATCGGCCTGGCCCGCGAGCACATGCTGAATGGCCCCGGCTGGGGAAAGTTCAAGGGGCGCGCAGGCCGCATGTATGCCCGCGTACCCTACCGCGGATGGGTCCTGAAGGTCTCCCCCGATGGCAGGAAGTGGTGGCCCTTTGCCAGCGGGTTCCGGTCCCCGGAAGGACTCGGCTTCGACAAGGACGGCCGCCTCTACGTCACCGACAATCAGGGAGACTGGCTTGGAACCAGCAAGGTGTTCCATGTCCGCGAGGGACAATTCCACGGCCACCCGGCTTCCCTGGTCTGGACGGAGGGCTGGACCCGCGAACCGCTCAAGGTGCCGGTGGCTGAACTCGACAGGATGCGCAGCCCCGCCATGGGATTGTTCCCGCATGGCGAACTGGCCAATTCGCCCACCGAACCGCACATGATCCCAAAGGGTGTCTTCGGTCCTCTCGGGGAGCAGATGCTCATCGGCGAGATGAACCAGTCGAATCTCGTCCGCTTCCTGCCCGACCCAGTGGGCAAGGTTTCCCAGGGCGCGGCCATTCCCTTCCTGCGCACGGGAGCGCTCGGCCGGGGGAACCATCGCATGACCTTTACCCCGGATGGATCACTCTGGATCGCCAAGACCCATCTCTTATGGGCCGGCGCAAACGGTCTGGTCAGGGTCCGCCTGAAGAAAGACGCCGGGGACTTCCTGGCCATTGACCGCGTCAAACTGCTCGACCGGGGCTTCGCCCTCGGCTTCACCCAACCGGTCGATGCGGCCGTCCTGCAAGGCGTGAAAGTCCGCCGCCATACCTATAAGTATCACCAGGGCTACGGATCACCAAAGGTCGACGACAAGGACGTTCCCTGCGCGGTCACCGAGGTTTCACTGACCACCCGCACCTGCGTGGTGAAGGTCGGTGATCTGAGAGAAGGATATCTTTATACCATCAGCCTGCCGGGCGTCACCTCGACCGGGGGCAAACCCCTCCTCGGGGAGAAGGTTTATTACACTCTCGTGAAGAAACGCGGCTCGTGAGGAAACTCGACGGGGAAATCTCCAAATAAGACCAATCTCCAAGTTCCCAAAACTCAGGACGCGGGAGGATTGCTCTTTGGATCCTGAGATTTACCTGGAAATTGGCCTGTCGAGCCTGCGCCTTGAGATTAGGACTGAGAATCAGGCTGTCGCGCCGATATCGGCCCGCCGCAAATTCTCCTGAATCCCCGCTTCCTCTCGCTATGGATTACCCATGAAAGCTCCAGTTCCTGAATCGTCCCCATCCCCAAAAAAACTCGCCTCGCGGATCTAATCCATCTAAAATCGAGGTCCCCCATCTCCTCTTCTTGTCATGACCTCTCCCTCTCTTCTGGCCCTGGTCGCGCTGGTTCTGGCGGCTACTTTTCTAGCGCCCCCGCTGCGGGCCGAAGATGACACCTTTCAGCCCATCGAGGCCCAGATGACCAATCGGGCAGTGGTCATGAAATTGACCGGCGGCGTGCGGCGTGTCCGCCTGCGCGTGCGCACTGAAGAGGGCGCTTGGAAGACGGTCACCATCGCCCACCTCGAGGGCAGTGAGGGTTTCCTTAAACTCCGCCTGCCCGACGACGTGGCCGAGGAAGACTGCGAGATCTCCATCAGCAAATACGATCCCTTTCCCTACCGCGTTTACCAGGGGGCCACCAAATTCGACCCCACCGATTCGGACGGCAATCAAGCCGCCCTGGCCGGGGGTGAGCGCTTCGCGGCTGTGGACGCAGCGAGCCCGGAAGGCGAGGAAGTGGTGGAAGAGTCCGACATCTGGAAATGGCGCGACGAGACTCTCTACTTTTTCAACCAGTACAAGGGTCTCCAGGCCATCGATGTCTCCGATCCCGCCGCGCCCAGGCGACTCGCCACCTACCCCGTCGATGGCTACGGCGAGCAGATGTACATCCACCCGCAGGCCAATCTCGTCATGCTTCTCAATTACGATCGCAATACGGGCGACGGCAGGGTCGACCTGGTGGCCCACGACTCGCCCACCGAACTCACCCTGCGGGACACCTTCCGCGTCCCGGGTGCCATCCTGGAATCCCGCCTCATCGGCAACATCCTCTACGTGATCTCCCGCGACTCGTGGCGGGTTGAGACCACGGACCAGGACGGTGTCGTGCACGTTTTGAACCGATCCGGCCTGGCCATCACCAAGATAGACCTCAATGATCCCGAAAACCCGATCGTCGATTACCCCCTGAGCCTCGGCAGCGAGCTTTACAGCTACTGGGGCGCGCAGGTCCAGGCCACCTCCGAGGCCCTCCTCATTTCCACCAACGCCTACGACCAGGTGCGCGGCCAGTCGATCTCCACTGTCCACGTGGTCGACATCTCCAATCCCAACCAACTCCCACAGGTCTCTCACCGCTTCCAGGTGGCCGGCGAGGTCCGCAACAAGTTCAACATGCGGCTCAGGGACGACGTCCTCACCGTGGTGAGCCAGATCTGGCGCAACATCAACGGAACTCGCCGGATCAGTGCCAGCGTAGAGACCTTCGACCTCGCCACCGGACGCCGCGGAGGATCTCTCACCTTCGCCAACAACGAGACCATCACTGCCGCCCGCTTTTCGGGGGACCTCCTCTACGTAGTGACCTTCCTGCGCATCGACCCGCTCTTTGTGATCGACCTCTCGCGGCCTCTCTCTCCCCGCATGGTGAGCGAGTTGGAGATCCCCGGCTTTTCCACCTACCTGCAGCCCTACGGCGAAGACGCCCTCCTTTCCATCGGAGTGGAAGACAGCAAGATCGCAGTCTCCTGGTTCGATGTGAGCGATCCCTCCAACACTTCCCTGGCCTCCCGCGTCTACATCGGCGCAGAAGATGGCTGGGCCTGGACCGAGGCCAACTGGGATGAAAAGGCCTTCGGCTATTATCCCGCCGACGACCTTCTCCTCGTGCCCTACCAGGGATCCGATCCGGAGAAGGGACGGCAGAGCGGGGTGCAACTGGTCGAACTGGGCGACCGGGAACTCACCAAGCGCGGATCCTTCGAGCACCAGTTCCAGGCCCGCCGCGCCAAGGTGCTAAACGATGCGGTGGTCTCCATCTCCGGCCGTGCCCTGCGTTCGCTCGACATCAGCGACCGCGACAACCCCAAGCTCCTGGCCGAACTGATGCTCGCCTGGCCCGTCGACTCCGTCTACCGGAAGGACAACCGGCTCTACCAGCTGGAACGCGGGGACAACTCCTGGCAGTGGTGGGGAAGCAGTGCGGACTCCTCCTACCTCCACCTCAGCCCGGCGGACGATGCCGAGGAACTGATCACCACCCTCGAACTGCCCGGCGGTGAGCTGAGCGGGTCGTTTCTTCATGACAATTGCCTCTTCGTGGCGCAGACCCGGTCCCTCATCGTGGAAGGGGAACCCACCCGCGTGATCTTCACCACCAGCGTGATCGACCTCGGCGATCCGGACCGGCCCATCATCGTCGGCAGCCACGACCATACCTCTGAAATCGAAGACCACTTCGGATGGGGCTTTGGTGCGGACTATACGGGCACCTTGCTCCCGGACGGCACGCTCCTCTGGCACCCCAGCGAACTGAGTTCTGCCTGGGGCTTCCCCCTCCGGGATCTCGACTGGGGACCGGGCCTCTGGGCTCCACCCACCCCGGGCCGGGCCTACAGCGTCGATATCTCCGACAAGACCAACCCCCGGATCCTGGCCTCCGTCGGCCTCGAGACCGGGGAAGAAACCTGGTCGGAGGGCGCGGTCATCGTTGTCGGTTCCACCCTCTACTACGGCACCCAAAAGAGCGAGCCCATTGCAGAGCGCGACGAAACCAGCCGCTGGATCGCGCGTCACTGGCTGGGCCACGTCGACTTCAGCGACCCCGCCAATCCGGTGGAGGGCGACCCGGCGGAACTGCCCGGCACCTTCGAGCACGGCGTCCTCACTCCCTCCGGCGGCCATCTCCTCTTCAGCACACACCGGGAGTCCTACCGCGACCAGGATGACAGCTGGCATCAGGATCTCAAGATCCAGACCCTCGCCTTCGATGGCGTGAACGCCTTTTTCATCGCAGAAGTCACGGCCCCCGATTGGGCCTGGGGCGCGAAGGCCTTCGAGGGAGCGACCATGACGCTGGGAAATGACTCCTACGCTGAAGATCTACGCACCGCTCAGATCGACATCCACCGCTGGAACTTCGATGGCACCTTCCTGGATATCCAGAAGTGGGAGTTTCCCGATCTGCGCGTCTACGACCTCCATATCGAAGACGACCTCCTCATTATCGCAGGCGGCGATCTCACCTTTATCGACTTCGCGGATCCTTCCGATCCCACTCCCACCTTCGTCACCTTCCGGCCCCGTAACTACTACTGGCACCGCCCCGGGGAGATCGAGATCCATGAGCGCTCCTTCGCCTACGTGCCCCAAAATATCTATGGCGTTGAGGTCCTCGACTTCGGAGGGGCCTTCGATCCGAATCCCGACCCGGGCCCACAACCCACAGAGCGTCCCGGCGACGAGTGGGACAAGGTTTCGCTCGAGTGGCTCCCCCTCACCTACGCAGACAATTCGCTCATGCTGGCAGCCCTCCCGCCCACCGCGAACTGGTCCATCTGCATCCCCGGAGAAGGCTTCTGCATGTCCTACGAGGACTGGGCCCGCCAAGCCTTCCAGCTAGACGAAGGCGACCCCATCCCGGACTTCTCCGCCGATGACGACCGCGATGGCCGCGACAATGGCTGGGAGTACTTCACCGGAACCGATCCACAAGAGGCGCGCCACTACGCCGACTTCGAGATTCAGCTCGTCACCGACAGGGACGGTGAGCAGTACCTGAGCGGACACGTCCTCGTGAATCCCTCTGCTCCAGTTCTCTCCAACATGATCCCGGAGCTCTCCCACGACCTCATCGAGTGGCAGAGCGACACCCGGCTCTTTGAGGTGGCCGCCCATCCCTTCGAGCTCCGGCCCGGATTGGGATGGAGAACGGCCAGCCCGGTCCGAGATCACAAGGAAGCCTTCCTGCGGGTCAAGGTGAGTCCTGCCCTGCCCGGAAACTAGCGAATTGATCAGTGCTGGAATTTCCGCACTTCCCGGGATAGGATCCCCGGGTGCGGAAGATCCTCATCCGGGCCACCCTCATCCTTCTGCTCGTCGGCACCTGCTTCGCTGGCTGGGTTTACCGTGCCAGGATTGTCGCTCTGGTAGAGACGGCCATCGTTTCGTCCACCGCCTCCGGCCCTGCTCCCGACCCTGAGACCTATTCCGTCCTCTCAGAGAGCCTGGAGGAACATCGCAGGCGCCTGAGCGCCGACTACCTTCGGACCACCAGCAACACCGAGCGCACGAAAATCCTGGGACAGGCCCGCAAATTGCTGGAAATGAGCCTTCCCCGCCTGATGCGCTGCTGGTTGGGCACCCCCTGGGACTTCAATGGCATCGCACACGAACCGGGCGACGGCAAGGTGGCCTGTGGATACTTCGTTTCCTCCGTTCTCCAGGATGCGGGCTTCCGTGTTGAGTGGGCCCCTCTCGCCCAGCAGGCGTCGCAGAACATCCTGGGCACCTTTCTCTCTCCTGACGACATGAAGATCCGGGTGGGTGTTGACTACGAGCGGTTTCTCTCCGAAGTCCTGTCCTGCGGGAACGGAATCTATATCGTGGGCCTCGACAGCCACGTCGCCTTCCTGGTGGTCACCGACGGAGGCGAGATCCATTTCATCCATTCCTCTGGCGCCAGCCCCTACTGCGTGGTCGACGAATCCCGCGAGGACGCCCAGGTCCTGCGCCGTTCCAACTACCGCGTGACCGGCAACCTCACCGCCAACAGCGAGGTGATCCGCAACTGGCTCCTTGGCGCCAGATTCAAGACCAGGACCCTCTGACCGGAGGCGAAGCGGCCCCGGCAGGAAGGATGCAGCTCAAATCTCGCCGGAATCATTGCCGAGGAGAGCCAGACAGTCCGCCCGCGACCTGGGCAATCCTCCAAAAGCCCGCTCCAGGGCCGCTCCCGCATTCAGCCCTTCATGGCCCACTCCCAGCAGTTCCGCCAGCTGCCGCTCGTAGTGCAGGAGCGTCCTACGGTCCGCCGGTGCCTTCACGAGGTAGGAAAGGGCGCGCCGCAACAGATCGAAGAGTTCCGGAACGGGGTGCTCACGCTCTACTCCCTGTTCAAGAAGCTGCCCAAAGTAGGCCGCCAGCATTGTGTGGGCATAGCTGCGACGCAACTCGGTGCGAAACTCGGCCACCTCCGCCTCCTTCAGGATGTGCAATTCGCTTTTCCGGCTGGGCACCCACACGAGGTCCGCTTCCACAAAGAGGTCGAGCTTGCCCGCAAAAGGGCTCTTTGCCCTCCGGGCACCCTTCGCCACCGTCTTCAACAAACCCGCCTCCTCGGTGCACCAGTGCACGATCAGGCTGGTGTCACCCAGCCTGGTGAGCCGGATCACAATCCCGCGCGCCTTGTCCATCCCCCACGTTCTAGATTTCCCCGAGGGGAGCGGGCCCCCGGCCGGACACCGGCATCATGATCAGATCCTGCCCCCCTGCGCATATCATCACCCCAACCTCCCGAGCCCGCCTCCCCCTGTCAAGGCTGCGCTGAAAGAGGAAGATTGCGCTACGGTTTCGATGGCCGCGGCCCACCATCTCTGGTAGGGCATCGTTCTTCCGCCACAATGTCTGCGCTCGTCTCCCTTCTCGGAATGGCCGCCCTCCTGGGCATCGCAGTGCTTGCTTCCTCCGATCGGCGCGCCATTCGCCTCCGCAGCGTCCTGGGAGCCTTTCTCGTCCAGGCGGGGCTCGGAGCCTTCGTCCTCTTCACTCCCTGGGGCCAAGCGGTCCTGGGCGCTCTCTCGGAGCTGGTCCGGGCCATCATCACGAGCGGGGACAAGGGCATCTCCTTTCTCTTCGGCTCACTCGCCGAGCAGGACTCGATGGGCTTCATCTTCGTGGTCAGGGTTCTCCCCGTCATCATCTTTTTTGCTTCGCTGATCGCGGTCCTCTACCACCTGAAGATCATGCCTCTCATCATCCGGACCCTCGGGGGAGCCCTCCGCAAGGCCCTGGGGACGAGCCGGGCAGAATCCCTCTCGGCCACCGCCAATATCTTCGTGGGACAGACCGAGGCTCCGCTCGTGGTGCGCCCCTACATCCCCCACATGACCCAGTCCGAGCTCTTCGCCATCATGGTGGGCGGGCTTGCTTCCATCGCCGGATCGGTCCTCGCCGCCTATGCCGGCATGGGAGTGAAGCTGGAATATCTCCTCGCCGCCTCCTTCATGGCTGCCCCAGGCGGATTGCTCTTTGCAAAGATCCTTCTCCCCGAGAGTGAAGTACCCGAGGAACACCTGCCCCATGACGATGAGGAGGACAAACCCGTCAACGTCCTCGACGCCGCGGCCCAGGGAGCCTCCGCCGGCCTGAAACTCGCCCTCAATGTAGGGGCCATGCTACTTGCCTTCATCGCGCTCATCGCGCTCCTCAATCTTGGCCTGGGAACGGTGGGGGGCTGGTTCGGACACTCCGATCTCACCCTCCAGCAGATCCTGGGCGTTCTCTTCGCTCCTCTCGCCTGGATCCTCGGTGTTCCCTGGGAGGAGGCCGGGCGGGCCGGGAGCTTCATCGGCCAGAAGATTGTCCTCAACGAGTTCGTGGCTTACAAGGCGCTCCTCGACGACGGCTCCCTCTCACCACTCTCCGAGGGCATCGTCACTTTTGCGCTCTGCGGCTTCGCGAATCTTTCCTCCATCGCCATCCTGCTCGGGGGACTGGGGGGAATGGCCCCTACCCGACGCAAGGACATCGCCCGCCTGGGCCTGAAGGCCGTCTTTGCAGCTTCCCTCGCCAACTTCATGAGCGCCGCCATCGCCGGTCTCTTTCTCGCCCTGAGCCTGTAAGAAAAATCAAGCCCATGCCGGACCCGCAGCCATCTTCCAGAAAACCAATGATCGAGATTTTCCTCGCCCTCGCCGTCGGCATGGTCGTCGGCTTCCTCTTCAGTGCCTGCAAGCTCCCCCTCCCTGCCCCGCCGGCCATTGCCGGGGTGGTGGGAATCGTGGGAATCTATCTCGGAGCCCAAGTCTGGCCCCTGCTCGCAAACCTGTTTTCCTGAACGCCCTGCAGCCGCCAAAACCTGCCGTGATGAACTACCTTCCCCAGGAAATCATTCGCCGCAAGCGGGATGGCCATCCCCTCGGCCAGGAGGAGATCGATTTCTTCGTAGAGGGACTGACCAGCGGTGCCATCAGCGAGGGCCAGATCGCGGCCTTCGCCATGGCCATCTACTTCCAGGACCTCAGCCGGGAGGAATGCGTGGCGCTCACCCTTGCCATGCGCGATTCCGGGGATGTCATGGAGTGGCAGAACGAGAACTTCGACGGACCGGTCATCGATAAGCACTCCACCGGCGGGGTGGGGGATCTCGTCTCCCTGGTGCTCGGTCCGCTTCTGGCTGCCTGCGGGGGATACGTTCCCATGATTTCCGGGCGCGGACTGGGCCATACCGGCGGCACCCTCGACAAACTCGAATCGATTCCCGGATACCACACGACCCCGGAAAACGCCCTCTTCCGCGAGACCGTGCGGAGCACCGGGGTAGCCATCATCGGCCAGACCGGCCTGCTCGCTCCAGCCGATGGACGGCTCTATTCCATCCGTGACATCACTGCCACCGTGGAATCCATCGGACTCATCACGGCCTCCATCCTCTCCAAGAAACTGGCGGCCGGACTCGATGCCCTCGTCATGGACGTCAAGGTGGGCAACGGGGCGTTCATGCCCTCCACGGAGGAATCGCGGGAACTGGCCCGGAGCATCGCGGAGGTTGCCTCCGCGGCGGGCACTCCCACCACCGCCCTGCTCACCGATATGAACCAGTGCCTCGCCAACAGCGCGGGCAACGCAATCGAGGTGCGGGAAGCAATCGAGTTTCTCACCACCAGCACACGCAATGACCGCCTCGAATCCGTCATCCTGGCGCTCTGTTCGGAGGTTCTCCAGACGAGTGGCCTCTCGAACTCCGAGCAAGAAGCCCTGACGAGCCTGCGCCGGGCCCTCGACTCAGGCCAGGCCGCCGAACGGTTCGCCAGAATGGTCTGCGCGTTGGGAGGCCCCGGAGATCTTCTCGAACGGGCGGCGTTCCACCTCCCCCTTGGCCCGGTCGTGCTGGAGGCCAGACCGGACCAAGGCGGCACCGTGACCGCAATCGATACCCGTGAACTCGGCCTGATCGTCGTCCGCCTTGGTGGCGGACGCACCGATCCCGGACAGGGAATCGATCACCGCGTGGGCCTGGGCCAGGTGGCGTCCCTCGGGGAGGAAGTAGGGAGCGAACGACCGCTCGCGGTCGTTCATGCTGCCTCGGAGGAAGACGCCCAACGGGCGGCCGCCGAAGTATGTGCCGCCTTCACGGTGGGGCCCGGGGCGCCGGAGGCATTCCCGGTCATTCACCAACGAGTCATGGCCGGATGAAACGAGTCATCCTTCTCGTCATGGACTCCCTCGGAATCGGGAGTGCCTCCGATGCGGCCCGTTTCAGAGGGGACGGCTTTACCGACGAGGGTGCCAACACCCTGGGACACATCGCCGATACCCTTGCTCTCGCCGGCACCCCCCTCCAGCTTCCCAATCTCGCCCGGTTGGGACTCCTGCACGCCTTCCTCGCCAAGTGCGGAAGCCCTCCCGCCGGGATGATCCCGCCGGAGGAAGTCGCAGGCTCCTGGGCTTTCGCCCGGGAAATCAGCCCGGGCAAGGACACCCCTAGCGGACACTGGGAAATTGCCGGCGTCCCGGTTCCCTTCGACTGGTCCTACTTTCCGAAGGAGAGCCCGTGCTTTCCCGCGGAACTGCTTGCCCGGATCGCTGAGCGCAGCAGAGTGGAAGGCTCGCTCGGCAATTGCCACAGCTCGGGCACCGAAATCATCTCCCGGCTGGGTGGGGAGCACCTCACCACCGGCAGGCCCATCTGCTACACCTCGGCTGATAGTGTCTTCCAGATTGCCGCTCACGAGGAACACTTCGGCCTCGAACGACTGCTCGACCTGTGCCGCTGCGTCCGCAGCCTTCTCGACGAAAGCGACCTCATGATTGGACGGGTCATCGCCCGGCCCTTCCTCGGATCCGGTCCCGAGGATTTCAAACGGACCGGCAACCGCCACGATTTCGCGATCCCTCCCCCTGCTCCCACCGTTCTCCAGAAAGTCTGCGAGGCGGGCGGATCCGTCATCGGGGTAGGTAAAATTGGCGACATCTACGCTCACACCGGCATCACCGAAGAGATCAGGGCCAGTGGTCACCCGGCACTCTGGCAAAACACCCTGTCCGCCCTCCAGCGGACCGGCGATCGCAGCCTCGTGATGACCAATTTTGTCGACTTTGATGCCCTCTACGGTCATCGGCGCGATGTTCCGGGCTACGGTCAGGCCCTGCAGGAATTCGATGCCGCCCTCCCCGCCCTCCTCGGAGCCCTTGAGCCGGACGATCTCCTCATCATCACAGCGGATCATGGAAACGACCCCACCTGGCCCGGAACCGACCACACCCGCGAGGACGTCCCGGTCCTGCTGCATGGCAACGCCGTTCCAGCCGGGGCCGACCGGGGGGCGCGGGAAACCTTTGCAGACATCGGCCAGACCATCGCAGACTACTTCTCGTTACCCGCCATGGAGAGCGGCACGTCCCTCCTGGGCTAGTTTCTCCCCGGAAGCATCACCCCCCATCCGCCATGCCCACTCCCACCCCTCATATTGAAGCCGCTCCCGGGGATTTTGCTCCCACCGTCCTCATGCCCGGCGACCCCCTGCGGGCCCGCCACATCGCGGAAAGTTTCCTCGAAGAGACCCGACAGGTCAACGGCGTGCGGGGGATGCTGGCCTTCACCGGCAGCTACCAGGGAAGCGCGATCTCGGTTATGGGGAGTGGGATGGGTATTCCTTCCATCTCCATCTACGCGAGGGAACTGTGGACCGAGTACGGGGTGGAGAACATCATCCGGGTGGGGAGCTGTGGCACTTCGCACCAGGGGGTCAAGCTCCGCGACATCCTGATCGGAACCGGAGCGTGTACAGACTCCAAGGTCAACCGCAGCCGCTTCCGGGACCACGACTTCGCGGCCATCGCGGACTTTGAATTGGCCCGTCGAGCGGTGACGGCCGCCGAGCAACTCGAAATCCCGGTCCGCATCGGCAACCTCTTCTCCGCCGACCTCTTTTACACCCCGGACCCCGACATGTTCGACGTCATGGAGAGAATGGGCGTGCTGGGCATTGAGATGGAAGCAGCGGGGCTTTACGGCTGTGCCGCCGAGTGCGGAAAGCGGGCCCTTGCCATCTGCACGGTTTCCGACCACATCCGGACCGGCGAAGCCACCACTTCCGAGGAACGCCAGACGAGCTTCAACGACATGATCCGGGTTGCTCTGGCATCGGTGTCCTGATCCGCGACGAGAGAACCATCCCGGGGCTTTTCAAACGGTGCTCCGCGTGATCAATGCTGCGCTTCGAAAAGGTGAAGGCAGGCTGAAACAATCCAACCCCCGAATCATCGCAACAGCCCGATCAAAGCACGTCGGTCAGTTGCTTCACCCGCTTGAGCAGGACCTTGCCTCGGCGGTCTCCCTGCGAGGTCGGAATAAACCCGTCGCCCCGATCCGCCAGCAGGGCGCAACGCACCCGGTGGGTTCCGAACTCAACCTCGGTCACGTCCACCTCGGCACGAAGGAAGACCCCCGGACCAAACCACTCGCCGAATCTCTCCTGACCGACGCCGCCTCCCTTCCGCAGGAAGGCGAATTTGCCTCCCACACCACTCCCCGGTAACGGCTGAAAGCCGTCCCCTTGAAAGACGAACATGACCGCTTTCTCGATATTGTAGCGCGGGGCGAACTCGATCTTCCGGGAGAGAACGCTTCCCGACACGGATCCGCCTCCCCCTCCGGTGGGTCCGCAAGCCGCAAGGAACAGGACCAGCGTCAGGCCAAAGCAGGAAAAAGGGAAGAACCGGACAAACCTATTCATGGCCGGCAGTGTGCCCACCCTGTCCCCGGAATCAAGAAGCCCCTGCCACCCCTGCCGTGGCACCCCGGAATGATCCAATGGCTCCGGAACTCAAGAGCTCCTTGACTCAGAGCGTGCAGTGTCCTACCTCCGCTCCCCATGCCAGAACCTTCATTCAGCGACGACCTCCAGGCGCTCGACACCACGGCCCTCAAGGGCCGCTTGTCGGAACTCCGGAGGTATCTTTGACGTCCCTGAACTGGAGAAGAACATCGCTACCATCGAAAAGAAGATGGAGTCCCCGGACTTCTGGAACGACCAGAACGCCGCCCAGTCGACGGTCAGGGAGGCCAGCCGGCTCAAGGGCAAACTCCACCCCTTCCTCAGGCTCGAGGAACGCCTCCAGAACGTGGAGGCCGGGATCGAACTGGCGCGCGAATTCAATGACGCCGACTCGGCCCAGGAGGCCTCCGACGAATTCAAGACCCTCACCCGCGACATCGATTCCTTTGAGCTGGTAACCCTCCTCGACAAGCCGACCGATCTCAACAATGCCTACCTGTCCATCCAGGCGGGGGCCGGCGGCACGGAGGCTTTCGACTGGGCCCAGATGCTTCAGCGCATGTACATGCGCTGGGCGGAGAGCAGGGGATTCAAGGTGTCCGTCACGGACGAGCAGGAGGGGGAAGGTGCGGGCATCTCCAGCGCCTCCCTCAAGATTGAGGGAGAGTATGCCTACGGCTACCTGAAGAACGAACGCGGGGTGCATCGCCTGGTGCGCATTTCTCCCTTCGATGCAGCCGGCAAGCGTCACACTTCATTCGTCGCAATCGACTGCACACCGGAGATCTCCAAGGACATCAATATCGAGATTCCCGAGGGCGACGTCGAAGTGCAAACCACCCGCTCCGGCGGAAAAGGCGGCCAGAATGTCAACAAGGTGGAAACGGCGGTCATCCTGAAACACAGTCCCTCCGGCATCCTCATCCGTTGCACGCAGGAGCGCTCCCAGCTGCGCAACCGCGAACTGGCCTGGGAACTTCTCAAGGCCAAGCTCTACCAGATTGAGGAGGACAAGCAGAAGGCAGAGGCGGACCGAACCTACGGCGAGAAGGGCGAAATCGGATTCGGCAGCCAGATCCGCTCCTACGTCTTCCAGCCCTATCAGATGGTCAAGGATCTCCGTACGGGCCATGAAACAGGGAACATCCAGGCCGTCATGGACGGGGACCTCGATGGCTTCATCGAGGCCAAGCTGCGCGGTCAGGAGAGATCCTGATTTCGAGGCCATTGAAGGTTGGCTCCCTCAAAATTTTTGTTAGGGTCGGACTCCGATGAAACGATTCTGGTGCTTCCTGCTGGCCCTCGTCTGCCCCGCCCTTGCAGACGTGGAATGGCGCAGCTTTGAAAACGCGGACAAGACCAGGTCCTTCCAGGGGCGTCTGGTCGGCTACGATCCCGCCCGGAAAAAGGTCACCGTGCAGAAGAAATCAACCCTGCGCCCGGTCACCTTCAGCGTGGCCCTGCTTTCCGAGGAGCACCGCAAGTTCGTGGAAAAGCGCGCCGTAGAACTGGAAGCAGCTGGCGGCCTGCGCATGATGTTTTACCAGACGATCGAGAAAACCGGGAGCAACCGCAGCGGTGACACCCGCACCAGCAGTTACAACGGTGGCTATAAGATCGAAATCCGGAACTTCCTTCGTCGTGCCATCCAGGATGTCTCGGTCGACTATATCGTGATTTACCGCAAGGACTCGACCAAGGGTAATGGGACAAGGAGCGTTAAGAGAGGATCTAGGGACCTCACCGCCCTGGTGCCCAACTACGACGAGAACATCGTCATCGATGGCATCCCACTCACCAGCTACTACAAAGCTGGCTCGGTCTCGGTAACGGGGGCGGCGGGATCGACATGATGTCGCGGTGGTGGTGGCGCGGTCAGCGCCACGAGGTCACAGCGAAGCCGCGACTCCCTGGTCGGTTGCATTGCCCAGATTAAAGTGGGTGGCAAGGTGGTGAAGACCGAGGCGTCGAGCGCTGATGTGCTCCGCCAGTACAGCGGCGCCTTTGGATCATCTGACGCCCGGTAAGCCGGTAGCCACTCAGGCTCTCCGGTTCCTGTGCGAACCTCCGGGGCAACCCCTCTCCGGGCTCCAGGCAGCTTCAACCTAGCGAAAGGAAACGTCCTGGCCGACGGCAACCAGCTTGCCCCAGAGTTGCTGGGGAGATTCGCCCGGAGCGGTCATGACGAAATGGGGGGCATATTCCCGTCCCAACCCCAATTCCTCGACGAAATCGCGAAAAAGGTCCCGGAGCGCATCGCGCACAACAGGATCGGAGTTGGCCGGCAGAAGAAAGAGCACAGATCGGCGACCTTCCTCGTGGGAGTTGCTGAGAAGCGTCCTGTGAGGGAGTAGCTCCAAGAGGTCGCGGAATGACTCGGCGGGAGCCATGACGTCGTCAAAGTCGAAGGGAACGCGCACCAGGGTGGAGGGAGCCGCGTACTTGGTGTGGGTTGTCACCGCCGCTTCCATGGCAGCATAGAATTCATACTGGTCGATGGAGCGGTGGCGGGCCTTGTCATGAAGCGGCGGGGCTGGGGACCCGATCCTTCGATCGCAGACTGACTTCATCATCTCAAAGGCCCCCGGCTGGAGGTTGTTGAAAGGCACATCCTGCACGATCAGCACGTGGGTTGTTGCCCTGTCGGCACCGTTGGTGATGGGATACGCTGCAAGATACCCGGACCTGCGTGAAGGGGGATTTTGCAGAAGGGTCTTCTGGACCAGAAAGCAGTTCCGGGCCAGGGCCTCCGCCACGATCTGGTGATCATCCCGCAGCAGGTGCTCCGGGAAGTGCGCGGAGTCCCCCAGGGAGGCTACCCGCACAAGAGCTGCAGCCCGGGACTCCAGAGGCACCTCGTAAAGTGCCGCACTGCCTGCGTGAGTGATCCGGGCCAGAGCCGCGAGAAGATCTGACGGGACGAAATCGCTACAGGTTTCCACCGCCTCCCCCAGTTCCTCCTCCAGTTGTTCCTCCAGAGAATCCGCCTCGGCGCCATGGAATTCGAGCCTTTGCTGGAGATCCTGCCGGGAAAGCACGAGCAACTCCTTCTCGGCGTGCACCCGGCGGTTCTCTCTCCTGAGCTCTTCACCCTCTTTTCCCAACTGCAATCCGCCCCGCTGCAGGCCCTCTGAAACCTGGCCCAGGAGAACCCCGAGGAGAGGGAAGGAGATCAGAGTGTAGCGATGCTCCGTGAGAGTGATCCCCTGGCCTGCCACATACCTTCCCGCCACCAGGAGCAGAACAGTGAGTAGCCCGGCACCGAGCCCGGCGCTGAATCCGTAACGAACACCGAGGAGCACAGGGATGAGAAGAAAGGGAGTCGGATTGACGCCAAACCACCCGGCATCTCCGGGAACGATCACGTAGTTCACCAAGGCCAGCAGCGCGAAGAACGCAACGAAGCGGAGAAGAAAGAACCGAACAGGATATGGCCCGGGACAAGACACGGAGCCATGGACAAAGGGCAGGGTCTGGGCAGACATGGGGGAGGCAGAGGGCAAGGGTGTGGCAGCGCAATGCTTGCAGTGGCACTGCGGACAAGGTCCTTCAGATAACCGGACTACCTCAGTGTCGCCAAAAGGAAATTTAGAAATGAATTTAAGCGATGATGATATTCATGGTAATTCTTCCTGTCTCAGTTAAACGAAATTCTCCTGATATCTAATCATCTCAAATTAAATACGGGATCCCTAGTAGGATCCCTTTATCAGCGAAAACAGGGAGAATGGGGCCCAGTTGTTGATCTCATCCATCCTGCGGATCAAAACTTCAGGACAGCTCTTGGCTTCTCCTGAAAGAACGGGAAAACCCCTTAGTCGTGTAGCTGCGAAAATAAGGAAAACTTGGATCCGGGCCTTGGCCTGGAATTTCAGTTCTCTTTATCTAACATCACTGCCGCGAACCCGGAACCACTTCCAGGATGACCTTCTTCCCTTTGCGCAGCACGGTGATTTTCACTTTCTCTCCCACCTTGAGGGACTCCAGCAGGTAGGTGTAGTCGTAGATATTCTTCACTTCCTTGCCCGACACGTTGACCACCACGTCACCGGCTTCGATGCCGGCCTTGTCGGCCGGACCGCCCTTGGTGGCACCCGAGAGTTTGACCCCCACAATATCACCCTGGGAATGGTCGGGAACGGTTCCCAGATAGGCCCGCAAGTTGGCCCGTCGCCCCTGCCCTTCAGGGCGTTCCACCTTGACGTAATCGGGCTCCTCACCAGCGGCGGCCAGGCCGCGGGCCACCAGAGCCATGAAACGCGTGACGCGCTCGGTCCCGGGGTAATTGATCTTGTCGGCAGTATCTCTGGGCGTGTGGTAATCATCGTGAGCACCAGTGAAGGCGTTCAGAATCGGCACTTCGCGCAGGTAGAAGGATGTCGCATCCGTGGGCAGATAGGCATCGCTCTGCGTCTTGATGGACAATCCGACAGGGACGTTGCGCTGTTCGATGATCCCAGGCCAGATTGAACTGGATCCCGTCCCCTGGAGGACGAGGGATTTGTCGAGACGACCCACCATATCCATATTGAGATTGGCCGCAAAAATCCCATTGAGCTTGGCGTCTTCATCGCCCTTCAACTTCCGGGCAACCTCCTTGACGAAATGGGAAGAACCGATCAATCCGATTTCCTCCCCGGACCAGGCCGCAAAGAGGACATCTCGCTTGAGCTTGAGTTTCCCGGCCTTCTGCTGAGAAGAGAGATACTGGGCGATCTCCAGCAAACCCGCCACCCCCGAGGCGTTATCATCCGCACCAAAATGAATTTCCTGCGCCTCTTTTCCGGTGGCCCGCGAGCCCCCGCCATGGGTCCCCAGATGATCGACATGTGCCCCGAGAATAAGCGCCGGCCGCCTCTGGGCTTCCGGGTCCGCGGCGACCAGCCGTCCCACCACATTGCGGCCGGTTCGCTTCTGTTGGACAATGTCAATCCGGGCCCCGAGAGCGGCCTTGGGAATCTTCAGGCCCATCATCATCTCTCCCTTGTCGAGAATGGTCTGGATCTCCTTGAGATTCTTGCCGGTTGCCGCAACCAATTTCTCGCCGATCTCCTTGCGCACCGAGAGTGCCGCGATACCGGAGTCCGCCATTGATGCATCATAGCTCAGTCTCACCAACTCCTCCCGCACCTTCGAATTCGGGCCGGCCACGAAGATGATTCCCCTGGCGCCCTTCTGGCGGGCCGTCATGGCCTTGTAGCGCATACTTGAGTAACGGGCAAACTGGCGGCGGCGCTCTGCGCTCACGTTTTCAGGTATGAAGCGGAGAGCCAGCACCCACTTGTCCTTTACCGCCAGATGGTAATAGCTGGAGTACATCTTCGTCTTGGAGCCATCGGCATCCACCTGCCCTTCTGGGATCTCAATCCCGTATCCGGCGAAAACGATTTCCTCGGCCTTGATCTCTCCCAGCTGGGAAAAGGAAAGCGGACGCCAGTCCTCGTCTACCTTGAGGTCCAGTTCTTCATCCCCCGTCTTCAGGACGAGCGTGTTCCCCTTGCCGAGATCCATCCCCGCCGTGAACTCGAAGGGGTGAAAGTAGTTGTCGCCCAGAAAGGGTTTCAACCCGAACTCTTCGAAGGCTCGTGCCACGTAGGCGGTCGCCTTGCGCTCCCCCGGCGTGCCCGTCATCCGGCCCTCCAGTTCAGGGCCCGCCAGGTACTCGATATGGTGACGAAGGTCCCCCTGGTCAACCTTGGAAGTCGTGGCCGCCAACCCCGCAAGAGCCTTGGTGGAAAGTTCCACCTTGGGGTCCTCCTTGCCTTGAGGGGGCGTTCCCCGGACAGGCGCGGCGGCAAGAAGTTCGAGGGCAGCGCTGTGATTCCAGTCCGCCAGAAAAATCTGTGAACCCTTCTTGCCCGTCCGTTTGCTGGTCCAGGACAGGCGCTTCCCATCAGGGGAAAATGCAGGCAACCCGTCGAATCCGTCCGTCCAGGTCACCCGCACCGGTTCCCTGGCCCCAGCCGCGTCAACCAGGTAGAGCTCAAAGTTGGCGAAACCGTTCAGATTCGTTGCGAAGATGAGATACTCACCACTCGAGTGGAAGTAGGGCGCCCACGACATCGCGTCCAGGGCAGTGAGCTGTTTCTCGTTACTCCCGTCGACATTCATGGTCCAGATCTCGGCCTGATCCCCTTCCCGGTTGAAACGCCGCCAACAGATCTTCGATCCATCCGCATTGAAGAACGCCCCGCCATCGTAACCGGGCTCCGACGTCAGCTGTTTCACATTGGAGCCATCCGCATCCATGATGAAGAGGTCCATCAGGAAGGAAGGATTGAGCTTGAACCACTCCCGGTCCTTTGCGCTGAGCCTGTCGGCATCGGAGTAGCCGAGACGGTTGGATCCAAAGACCACCTTACGCCCATCCGGTGAGTAGGCCCCCTCCGCATCGTAGCCTGGCGTCCTGGTCAGGTTACGGGATTTCTTCGTCTCCAGATCATACTCGTAGATGTCGAAGAAGGCATCGTAGTCCCAGGAATAACGCTTCTCCTTGCCCTCCGCCCGACGCTTCAACGCTTCCTCCTGTTTTTTCCTCGCATCGGGATCGCTGTGAGTGGAGGCGAACATGACCTTCTTCCCCCCGGGGTGAATCCAGGCACACGTCGTCTTGCCATGGCCGGGAGAGATGCGCTCGGTATCGCCGGTCTCCAGATCAATCAGGTAGATCTGGAAAAACGGATTATCCTTCTCCCGTTCACTCTGGAAAATCATCTTGCTCCCATCCGCACTGAAATAGCCCTCTCCGGCCCGCTTGCCCGCGAAGGTGAGCTGCCGGGTGGAGGAGAGAAGGCGCGCTTCGTTTTCTGCCGCCTCGTCCGCAAGGGCGGCCACAGGCACACTCAAGGCGAGGGAAATCAGGAGATAAACAGTTCTCATGTGTGAAATCCTAATAGAATCAGGCCTCCTATACGTCAATCGTATGCTCGGAATTGCTTTTCGTTTCAAAATTCCTCACTGAGAGGCGCTCACCATGCGCATCGACATCGTCACGCTCTTCCCCGAAATCGCCCTCGCGCCCCTGAACGAGAGTATCATCAAACGGGCACAGGAGGCCGGGATCGTGGAGATTCACGCTCACGATCTGCGGTCCTGGGCGAAGGACAAACACCGCAAGACCGACGACTATCTCTGCGGGGGAGGCCAGGGCATGCTGCTCAAGCCGGAGCCTCTCTTCGCGGCGGTCGAAGACCTGCGCCAGGAATCAACCGTGGTGATCCTGGCAACCCCCCAGGGAAGGCCCTTCATGCAGAACGATGCCCACCGGCTCGCCACCTGTGATCATCTCCTCTTTCTCTGTGGCCATTACGAGGGTGTGGATCACCGGGTGATTGAGGAACTGGTCGACGAAGAAATCAGCATTGGTGACTACGTGCTGACAAATGGAGCTCTTGCCAGTGCGGTCATCTGCGATGCAGTAATCCGCCTCCTGCCCGGAGCCCTCGGCGACGAGCGGTCCCCCGAAGAGGAGTCCTTCTCGGATCCAAACCTGTTAGAAGCTCCCGCCTACACAAAGCCTGTCGATTTTCGAGGACTCAAGGTTCCGGAGGTTCTCCTTTCGGGCCACCACGGCGAGATTGAAAGATGGAAACAGGCGCGCGCTCTGGAGCGCACCCGCAGAAATCGTTCCGATCTGCTCGATTCGCCACCTGAAGCGGAGGAGCAGTAACCGTGGCACGATCCCCTTGCCCCTGACATTGCAGACCGGCGTTTCTCTCTCGCCACTGCTCACCGGCCGCTGATAGAAACGAGCATGCACAGCATGACCGGATTTGGCCGCGGAACCCATGCCACTGAACGCGTTGTGATCCGCGTGGAGGCCTCCTCGGTCAACCGCAAGCAGGGCGAGGTCCACTTTTTCATGCCCCGCGATCTCGCTGAACTGGAACCCCGCCTGCGCAAGCACGTCCTGGGCCGGATCACCCGCGGACGGATCAACATCAACGTCAATCTCGAACACCCCAGCGGGGCGGGGGGCGGCATCCGGGTGGACATGGGGAAGGCCCGTGCCCTGAAAGCAGCCTTCACCACGCTGTCCGATGGCCTCGAACAGGAGCTCACCCCCGGGAGTAGCGACTACCTCCGCGCTCCCGATATCTTTGTCTTCGAAGAAGACTACCAAGTGGAAGAGATCTGGACCGCCCTGCAACCGGCTCTGGATGAGGCTCTTGACAGCCTGATCGAGATGCGCGCCGAGGAGGGTGCCGACCTCCAGGTCGAACTCGAACGTATCCTTGCCGCGCTTGAGGCCCTCACCCATGAGATTGAGGAGCATGCCCCCTCAGTTGTCACCGCACATCGCGAGAACCTCCTGCGCCGCCTCCGTGATGCGGATCTGGATCTCGCTTCTGATGACGAGCGGATCCTCAAGGAGATCGCGCTCTTCGCCGACCGCTGCGAGATAACGGAAGAACTCGCCCGGTTGCGCTCACACCTCCGGAAGTTCCACAACTATATCGAAAACTCCGGGGTAGTGGGGCGATCGATGGATTTCCTCTGCCAGGAGATCAATCGTGAGTTTAACACCATCGGATCCAAAGCCAACGATGCCTCCCTTGCCCAGCTGGTCGTCACCGCCAAGACGGAACTCGAAAAGATCCGCGAACAGGTGCAGAATATCGAATAAGCTGGCCTCGGGTCAGAAACCACACCCACCTCTGCAGGACAATGACCGCCGGGGGAGACCGTGGCGATCGTCCCTCGACGAAGCGGAGCCCTGCCATCCCGGCTGCCAGTTCTCCACTCCGGACAACCGGCTTTCCCATTCACGGCTTGCCATCTGCGGCCGGGAAAGCGTATTCCGAACACGCGCCTCTTCCTTTCCACGATGCAGCTTCCCTCCCCCCGGCATCTTCCTCCCCTCGATGAGCGCTTCCTGCCCGCTGCACTCTGGAACAGAGCATACCGGAAACTGGTGGACGCCGAGCCGGAGAGCCGCAACCTGCATCTCGCCCTTGCCCGCAAGGACGGCACAACCTTTCACCACCGCCTGCAAATCCTGCCCCATGAGGGCGGGAATGTGGAGCTCACCCGAAAATATGTTGAACGCACGGTCAAATTCCTCTTCTGGATGAAAGGTGGAAGCCGCCTCTACGTGGCGGGCAACGACGCAGTGGCGACCTTTCTGTCCGGAATCTACTCGCCGGATGGCGCCCGCTCCTTCGACCGGGACATCGTGGGACATGGGATCTTCGGCGAACCCATTTCCGTTACCCCCTGCCAGCGGGAGGAGTTGCCCCCCGCCTCGGAGGAAAACATGGAGCTCGGCCGCAATCTTGACGGCTGCCGAATCGGATTTGATCTCGGTGGATCCGACCGCAAGGCCGCCGCCCTCATCGACGGGGAGGTTGTTTTTTCCGAAGAAATCCCATGGGACCCCTACTTCCAGTCCGATCCACACTACCATCTCGAAGGAATCCGCGACAGCCTGCAACGCGCCGCGGCCCACCTGCCACGGGTCGATGCCATCGGCGGATCGGCAGCTGGAGATTACATCAACAACGAAGTCCGGGTGGCTTCTCTCTTTCGGGGGATCAAGGATCCTGCTGTTTTTGAGACGGAAGTGCGTCCGATCTTCCTCAAGCTGCAGGAGGAGTGGGAGGGAATCCCCTTCGTGGTCATCAACGACGGAGAGGTGACCGCCCTCGCCGGCTCCTTGAGCATGAATGCCAACGCCGTGCTCGGCATCTCGATGGGCACCTCCCTGGCGTCCGGCTACTGCACTCCCGGAGGCCGTATCACACCTTGGATCAACGAGCTGGCCTTTGCACCCATCGACTATCGCGACGACGCCCCCGAGGATGAATGGTCGGGCGACATCGGATGCGGAGTGCAGTACTTCTCCCAGCAGGGAGTTGCGCGGTTGGCTCCCGCCGCAGGTTTCGCGTTCGGGAAAATGGCCTTCCCCGAGCAACTGGCGGAGATCCAGAAGGCGATGACCCGGGGCCATGAGGGAGCCCGCCGGATCTACGAAACGATCGGGGTGTGCTTCGGTTACACCATCGCGCACTACGCCGAGTTCTACGAGATCCAGAACCTTCTCATCCTGGGCCGGGTGACCTCCGGAGAGGGTGGCGAACTCATCCTCGAAAAAGCTGCGGAAGTGCTGCAGGATGAGTTCCCGCAACTGGGCGAACAGATCAACATGACCACTCCGGACGAACAGATGAAACGGCACGGACAGGCGGTGGCCGCTGCCAGCCTGCCGACCCTTGCTCCCTAGCCTCCTTCCGTCTCCCATGCATTTCTCCAGTCCCAGCGCCTCTATTTACGTCCCGCCCGGTCAAACCATCGAGGTCGCGGTTCCCCGGATCACCCACCTGGGGATCGGGGCCCACCAGGATGATCTTGAGTTCATGGCCTTTCACGGAATCGAGGCCTGTTATCGGCAGAACGACAAGTGGTTCGGGGGGGTCACCTGCACCAACGGGGCGGGGAGTTCCCGCACGGGCCTCTACAAGGACTACTCCGACGATGAGATGTGCGCCGTGCGCCGCCGCGAACAGGAGCAGGCCGCGGTGGTCGGGGAGTATGCCGCCATGGTTCAACTCGATTACCCGAGCAGCTCCATGAAGGATCCCTCCAACCCTTCACCGGTAGAGGACCTCCTCTCCATCCTGGAAGCAACCCGCCCAGAGGTGGTCTACACCCACAATCCGGCGGACAAGCACGCCACTCATGTAGCGGTCACCGCGGCCGTGCTGAAAGCGCTTCGAGCCCTCCCGCCCGAGGCACAGCCCAGACAGGTCCTCGGTTGCGAAGTCTGGCGCGATCTTGACTGGATGCTCGATGCCGACAAGACCGTGCTCGACGTAAGCGGTCGCCCCAACCTGGCCGCCGCGATCGGTGGAATTTTCGATTCCCAGATTGCCGGCGGCAAACGCTACGATCTCGCCGTGCAGGGGCGACGTCTGGCCAATGCCACCTTCTTCGATTCACACTCGGTCGACGATGCGGAGCAACTCTGGTTCGCCATGGACCTCACCCCGCTGGTCGACGATCCCGCCCTTGACCCTGTCGAGTTCACCGCTGCCTTCATCCGGCGTTTCGAGGAGGATGTCCGCGGCTCCCTTGGAAACTATTTCTGACCCTTGGACCGACGCGACGGACACGCCCACAGTAACAAATCGTCGACTCGTCAGCAGCCTGCCCCGTTTGGGTCCCTCTCTCTGCCCCTGACCCTGACCCCCCGAGAAGGCAAAGGCTCTTTGACACTTGCCCAAAATCCGCCATTTTAACTTCTCGCTTCTCCCTCAACTCCCTGCGGTCAATGCGATCACCCGCTGCTCCTCATCCTGCCTCTGTCCTGGCGATCACATGTGCCCTTGCACTGCCTGCGGGGACCCTGCTGGCAACCGGTCTTGAAAATGGCGAGATCCAGGCCAACGCACAGTTTCTCTCGGGCGGGCTGGCGATCGGAGCCGAACAGGAACTCACCATGGAGGTGCGCTCGCCCGACCCCGGCCAGTTTCCACCGCTTCCCAATGCGGCACCAGCCCTCGCCCGGATTGATGCCGCCATGGCGGCTGTCACGCACCTGACCACCGCAGGATCTTCCAGTGTGCTCAACCAGTTCAACTCCGCGGCCCAGTCCCTGGTCGAATACGTCGACAACCTTGTTGTCAGCGCGGAAGGGATCGCAGTGGGAACGGATTTGATTGTGACCGTGGCCTGGGAGGTCTCCGGGCGGACCGAGTTCAGTGCGCCTGATCGCATCCGCACGCGGAGCAGAGCCCTCCTTGAGGCGACCGGGATTGACCTTGATCCGGACCCTAATGCCCCTGATCCCCCCCGCCAGCAGTGGGCCCGCGACTTTTCGAACTACAACAAGAACATCTCCGGTGAATTCGGACGGGTGAGCCTCGATTTTCTCGTCCAGGCTGGAACTCCCAATCCCGGAAACATCCGCCTCCGCACCGCCACCGGGGTGCTGGTCGGTGGGGCCGGATCGAATTTCACCGGGAATTACAACTGCCAGGCCAGAAGCGAACTGACTGTCACCCTGGTGGGCGCCATCGATGTCAGGACGACGGCGGGCCAGACTCTCTTTCGCTGGAACACCACCGCGCACTCCGGACTTGATTACGGATTCCGCGACGATGATCCGCCGGTGCCCCCTTCGCTCACGGTGGGAAATTCCCCAGCTGGTGACGACTTCACCGCTCTGTCCTGGCAGTCCAACGAGAACCGCCACTATTTCGTGGAAATGACCACCGACGACACAAACTGGACCTTCCTCACCGAGGCAGGCGGCAGCGGGGATCTCATCGAAATCGACGTGATCGGGGATCCGCGGGTCACCGGATACCGCCTCCGGGAATTTTTCGGAAGTGAATCACCGGATCACAATGTGCGCTCGCCCCACTTGCACGTCTTCCGGAAGGAGGGCAACGGATTGAAGGTCCGCCTGGCCTGGAACACTCATGCGCAGGAAATCTACCAGCTCAATGAAGTGCTGCCTGACGGTATTCTCTCCCCGGTCTTCGCCGCTATCGGGGATGGCGGCGCGGTCTGGTTCGACTTCGAGCCCACCGGCTCCGGACGCGTGTTCCAGGTCACTGCCATTCAAAACTGAATAACTCTCCGGGGAACCGCAGGCCCCTTGCCATCCTTCACCATCGTGGAGCCTGACGGTTCCCGCAATCCTCCGTCCCGGCTGGATCCTGGTTCATCGTGTGGATCCTCAACCCAGGCGCCGGGCTGCCTCTTTTGCGAAGTAACTCAGGATCACATCCGCACCGGCACGCTTGATGCCGGTGAGACTCTCCATGACCACTGCCTGTTCTTCCAGCCAGCCCGCGGCACAGGCGGACTTGATCATGAGGTACTCACCGCTCACCTGGTAGGCTGCCACCGGAAGGGTGGTCTCATCCCGCAGGGCTGCAATCACATCGAGATAGGGCCCGGCCGGCTTGACCATTACCATGTCAACCCCTTCCTCCTCATCCAGGAGGAGTTCACGGACAGCTTCCCGCACGTTGGCGGGATCCATTTGGTAGGTTTTCTTGTCACCGTCCCTGGGAGCGGAATCAAGTGCTCCACGAAAAGGTCCGTAGTAGGCCGAGGCATACTTGGCAGTATAGCTCAGGATGGAGACCCCCTCGAAGGACGCACCATCCAGGGCAGTGCGAATGGCGGCGACCCTCCCATCCATCATGTCGCTGGGTCCCACCATGTCGGCACCCGCTTGGGCATGGCAGAGAGCCTGCCGACAGAGCACTTCCACCGTCTGGTCATTGAGGATCTCGAGGGATCCGTCCTCCCCTCGCCTCACAAGACCGTCCTGGCCGTCTGAATTGTAGGGATCAAGGGCCACGTCGGTGATAACCACCAGGGAGGGATGGGCAGCCTTGAGGGCCTGGATCGCGCGCGGCACCAAACCTTCCGGATTGGCACACTCCTCCGCTTCCGGGGTCTTCAGCCCTTCGGCCATAACAGGAAACAGTATCACGGCCGGGATTCCCAATGCGTGAGCCTTCCCCGCCTCCTGAACGAGGCCATCCAGGGACCAGCGTCGGCAGCCCGGCATGGACGCAATCTCTGCATCCCCCTTGTCTTCATGCAGGAAGAGCGGATAAATGAAGTCGCTGGGGGTAAGCACGGTCTCTCTCACCATGGCTCGGATAGCGGAGGACTTGCGATTGCGCCGGGGGCGATGGAACAGGTTCATGGGAATCTCCTAGAGTGGTTTCAGTTCGTATCCATTCTGGCCGTCTTTCACGGTCCAGCCTAGTGTCTTAAGCTCGTCGCGGACCGCATCGGCCCCGGCCCAGTCCCTGGCGACCCGGGCTTCCTGCCGCTTCTCGGCCAGGGCGACCACCTCGGGGGGCGCCTCCGGATCCTCCAGATCCGGCAGCAGCAACCCCAAGGCCGCCAGAATAGCATGAAACCCCAGCCAATTCACCCTCGGATCACCTTCGGTGTCGGCCGTCCGCAACCCCGTGAAGAGCTGGCCCAGTCCTTCCGGAGTATTCAGGTCGTCATTGAGGGCCGCCAGGGCAGGGGTAAAGACCCCGTGATCCTCCAGCTTGCAGAGCTCCTTGTAGGAAGGAGCCGCTTGACCGTCCCGACCGGCTGCTTTTGCAAGGCGGGCCTCGGCCCGCACGAGCTTGCTCAGGGCTTCCCGCGCCGCATGCAACCCATCGAAGGTAAAATTGAGCTGCTTCCGATGGTGCGCACTGATGAGCACGTAACGCACCTCCATCGCGGTTGCCCCCGGGTCACTCCCCAGATCCTCCAGAGTGTAGAGGTTGTTGAGCGACTTGGACATCTTTTCCCCATCAACCATCAGGAAACGCGGGTGGAACCAGATGCGGGCGAAGTCCCCTCCACAGGCACACCGCGACTGGGCGATCTCGTTTTCGTGGTGGGGAAACTTGAGATCTTCGCCCCCACTATGAAGATCAAAACTCTCTCCGAGGTACTTGAAGCTCATCGCGGAGCACTCCAGATGCCAACCAGGCCGCCCTTCGCCCCAGGGACTCTCCCAGTAATTATCCCCGTCATCCGGACGCCGTCCCTTCCAAAGGACGAAATCGGATACGCTGTCCTTCTCGTACTCGTCGGCGTTAGCCCTTCGATCCTGCGTCTTCCCCAGTTCGAGTTCCTGCTGGTCAAGTCGAGCCAGCTTTCCGTAGTCCCCGAAGGAATCGATCCGGAAGTAGACTGAGCCATCCCCGGAAGGATAGGCGTGTCCCTTCTCGATCAGGGTCTCAATCATGGCGATCTGCTCCGGTATGTGCTTCACCGCTCTGGGTTCCACATGGGGCTCCAGGCAGTGAAGAGCCTCACAGTCCCCGTGAAACCGGGCCGTCCATTTTTCGGTGAATTCAGTCAGCGCCATCCCGGCAGCCTGCGAATCGCGGATGGTCTTATCGTCCACGTCCGTAATATTACGCACGTGCTTGGTCCGCATCCCGCTCACCTCCATTACCCTCCGGAGAACGTCATTCAGAACAAATGTCCGGAAATTGCCGATATGCGCCGGCCCGTAGACGGTGGGCCCACAGCAATAAAACCTGAAGGCCTTGCCGTCGGCTGGCTCTATTTCACGGATCTCACGCGTCATGGTGTCGAACAAGCGCACGCCGTGCTCTAACGGCGGGACACGCCCTTCGCAAGCCTCCGCTTGCCTGCCTTCGGCAGGCCCCGGCTGCGCGGGGGATTGTCCTCCTCTCCATGACCCGGTAACACAAAGAGATTCGTAACAGGTCAGGAACAGGCAGGACCCCTCATAGACAAGAATTCGCCACCTTGCGGTGGTATCCCGCCCCATCCTGGTCCACATTCAGGAGTGGCCACGCAAAAGAAAGCGATGTTCACTCCCGAGCAGAAGCGGGCCCTCCTCATCGGCTTCGGGCTCATTCTGGCGGTCGCGACCATCCTTGTCCTCATCTGGTTGGGCATGTTCCTGCCTGGTTTCGCCGGGGAAGTGTTCCGGAAACTGGCGGGGATGATGTGGACGCCCCTCGTCCTCGACTTTTCCCTCTTCCTCCTTGGAATCATCCTGATCCTCTCGCTCAACATGTTCATCCGGGCCCGAAAGGGCGATTAGTATGTCTATCTGGAACAGGTGGAGGATCCCCCGACAGATCTCCCCCTAGAGGCCCGCTCCGCCATCTTCCACGAAGCCCCCGACCCGGAGAGCCTCAGGCCCAGCCTCGCCGCCATTGAAGGGGCCCTCGAACTCAGTGACCTCTCAGAGGCCACCAGCCTTCTCTTCGAGTTGCCCTCGGACCAACTTGAGGAGCCGGACGTGCTTGCGCTCAGGATCGCGCTTGCGCACCACAAGGGGCACCATCGGAAAGCCGGCGATCTGCTGGAACAGCTCCGGGTCAAGTCGCCTCAGCATCCCCTGTGCGAGAACTCGCGTGGGACGTCTCCCGCTGATTGAGCTTTTCTCCACATCGCCGACAGAACTTCGCATCGAGGAGATGGCCATGCACCCCACAGGAGGGACATGCGTCGGTGGTCTCGTCCTGACGGTTCATGGCGGCATTGAAAGTTTCGCCAATGACGATCCCGGTCGGTACCGCAATGATACAATACCCGAGCAGCACACAGAAGGCGGCCAGCGCCTTGCCCGCTACCGTGAGCAGGGGCATATCTCCATATCCCAGGGTGGTCACCGTCACAATGGCCCAGTAGATGCTGACAGGAATGTTCTCAAACTTGCTCCCTGGTTGTCCTGATTCAAGGAGATAGGCCACCGTCCCCATGATCGTAGCGAGGAGCAGCATGGCAAAGAAGAAGACCGTGATCTTCGTCCGACTTGCCAGCAATCCACGCATGATGACGCTCCCTCCCCGCACATGGCCAACCATCTTGAGCACCCGGAACATGCGCAGGAGCCGCAGAATCCGGATGACCAGCAGTGATTGGCTCCCTGCCACGAAAATGGCGAGGAAGGTCGGGATCCAGGAGAGAAAGTCGATAATCCCGAAAAAGCTGAAAATGTAGCGGGCAGGGCGCCGTACAATCCAGATACGCAGGAAGTACTCACTCATGAAAAGAGCGGTAAAGAACCACTCTGCCCCCTTGAGCACGGTCCCCCAGCGGTCCGACACCGAACCGATGCTCTCCAGCATGACGGCCACCACGCTGAGGCCAATGGCCCACAACAGCACCACATCAAAGGCCTTGCCCGCCCTGGTTTCCGCCTCAAAGACAATTTTCCAGAGGCGCTCGCGGGTTGCGCTGCGCGTGGGTGGAGTCGGCTCCTCGGCCATCTGGCCGATTCTAGCAGGTTCCCCCTAACCTTGGAACCCACATTCCGGGGAGATCCCTATCCCGCGAAAATCGGATCCTGCCAGTTGAAAAAAGGGCGAATTGACCACTCGCAGCCCTCAATCGTCACGGCCCAGCACATTGCGCATCTGCTCTACCGAGCGGCGATTATACTCGTCGTCACTGATGATGAGAGGTTCGGGAAAGACCCGGCGGCGAAAGTCTGTGTAGCCGTCACTCGGCTTGTCAACCGGCCCGGCATTACTCTCGCGGGCCCCGCCTGCCTTGTAGACGCCCGTCCCCGCCCTGCGACCATGAAAGCGTGACTTGCGGGCGGCAAGATGGGAGGGGCTCGTTACCTGAACACGCGATGGGGTCTGGAAGCGGGAGCCATCCGTCTTTCCCGGGTAGCTCCCGGTCCGAACCTGCCCAGGCCCCTTCCACTCAGGCGATTGGTAGTTTCCGGCCCGGTAGACGGCCTTTCCCACCCCGCCCCCGAAGGAAATGTCCTGCTTGCCTTCATACTGGCTGCGAACAGGTCCGGTGAAGTTGCCCTTCTTGTCCTTCTTCAACGAGCGGGAATCAAAGGCGAAGCGTTTTTCGAGGGCGTTGAGGCCTTCCGTTTCTCCAAGAGCAATAACCTGCTTGTCACGATTGCGGGTCTTCACCGTACTGGTTGTACTGGCGGCATTGACCCCACCCGTGCCCGAACACGAACTGCACACCACCGCGGTGGCGGCAAATGCTCCAAGCAAGAGAACATGGAAGATATAACGCAAGGGACAGGCAACGTGGGGGCAACGACATTTCTTGTCAATGACGCAGGCGGGTGACGACCCCTTCTCGAATCCGACATTTGATCTCTGGTCCTTCAATCCCTATAAAGGGGCATGCACCCCTCCCTTTTCAACCAGACCCCCGTGGAGCTGGCGGCCATGCTGGAAGGTTTGGGTGAACCCTCCTACCGGGGAACGCAGATCCTGGAGTGGCTCTGGCAGAAACGCAGCACTTCGATCGACGAGATGAGTAATCTGCCCGTCGGGTTGCGTGATCACCTGAAGGAGAGCTTCTCTCTGCGTTCGCTTACCCACGTCCGGACACAGGGATCGCACGACAGCACGCGCAAGTTCCTCTTCCGCCTGCAGGACGGGTGCCATGTGGAATGCGTCCTCATTCCTGCCTCACCGGCACTCTATGGTGAACGCGCCGACCGCCGTACATTGTGCGTCTCATCCCAGGTCGGTTGCGCCTATGGCTGCAAGTTCTGCGCCTCGGGTCTGGATGGCTTCTCCCGCAATCTCACGGCAGACGAAATCGCAGGGCAGGTTCTTCTCGCTGAGGAGTTGAGCGGCGAGAAGGTCAACAACATCGTCTTCATGGGCATGGGGGAACCCCTTGCCAATCTGTCCCAGCTGCTCAAGGCCCTGGAATTGATCACCGCCCCGTGGGGGCTTGGAATCGGCGCGCGTCGTCTCACCGTTTCAACCGCCGGGCTGGTCCCGCAGATCCGCAAGCTGGCAGATCACCCCCAACAGATCCGCCTGGCCATCTCCCTCCATGGTGCCAGCGACGAAGTACGCGACCGGATCATGCCGATCAATCGCAAGTGGCCCCTGTCAGAGCTGTTCAAGGCCCTGCGCTACTGGACAAAGCGCAAAAAACAGACAATCACCCTCGAATATATCCTGATCGACGACGTCAACGCCGACCTTGCCCAGGCGACTTTGCTCGCACAGCGCGCAAAGTCGCTTCATGCCAAGGTGAATCTGATTCCCTACAACACGGTGGAAGGCCTGCCGTGGAAACGCCCGGACGATCCACAATGCCGTGCCTTCCGGGATGCCCTGGTGAAAAGCGGAGTCCCCGCCACCCTTCGCCTCGAAAAGGGGCACGACATTGATGCCGCCTGCGGACAGCTCCGACTCAAGGAGGAGAAAAAAATCAGGACGGACGTGGACTAGAACGGGATATCTCCCTCGTCGTCGTCGAGGTCATCGGCCGCAGGGGACGCTCCCTGCGACTGAGCGGGCGGTTCCGACTGTTGTTGCGGCGGGGCGGCGCTCCGGGCCTGGCCTCCGCCTCCACGGCCATCCGAAAGAAACTGCATGTTTTCACCGACTACCTTGAGTTTACTGCGTTTCTGCCCGGTATTCTTGTCTTCCCAGGTGTCCATCTGGAGACGCCCCTCGATATAAACCGGGCGCCCTTTTCCTAGATACTGCTGGGCCAGTTCCGCCTGTCGTGCCCAAAGGGTCACATCAATGAAGGTTGTTTCCTCCTGCCGCTCTCCCTGGTCGTTGGTCCGGACCCGGTTGACCGCCATCCCCAGTTCGGCAACCGCGGTTCCCTTCGGCGTGTAGCGCAGCTCAGGATCCCGGGTCAGGTTTCCAATGAGCATCACCTTGTTCAAATTTGCCATGTCCCGTACCGTAGCGCGGGACAGGCCCCCACCAAGGAAAATAATAAGTGGGGAGAGCCCTTGGAAAGGCCCCCCGTCTGGCGAGCGGCAGGCCAGCAAGCCGTTCAACCGGCTCACAACAGGAGCAACGGTGACACAAAAACGGCACGCCGGGGCGTGCCGTCACTCAATCGCAGGGTTCTTTCCGAAGCGCAGATTCCGGGCCAGGTCAGCTTAAGCGAGGCGCTGGTAGTGCTGCAGGTGAATGAGAGTATTCAGCTTGAGCTTGCTCTGAATATTCCGGAACTGCTGGGTATCGGCTTCGAAGATGTAGTTCACATAATGCCCCCCCTCAAGGTGACGGGCGTTGTTTGCGAACTTCCGGCGGCCCATCTGCTTGATCTCATCAAGCTTGGCGCCTTCCGCTTCCATCTCCTTGGCGACGGCTCCAACGAGTTCGTCGACACTATCTTCCTGTCCCTTCGTGTTCAGAACAATCAGGCCTTCGTATTTCCTGTTCATCCTCTGGTATCTTGGGTTGCGATTTTGGATCGGGTTCTGATTCCGGCCCCTTCGGCCGGACATTAAACCGGTTGGCGGCTTTGCTGACGCCCTCCGAGACCGCAACCTGAACAGCATCAACAGCGCTGGCAAGCGCCTTTTCTGCCTCCTCACGCTCCTCCTCCCGGAAGCGGCCGAGCACATGCCCCGTGAGTCGGGAGCCTGGAACACCTCCGATCCCGATCTTGAGCCGGGGAAAATCCCGGGACCCTAACTCGGTAATGAGACTCTGGATTCCGTTATGTCCACCGGAACCTCCGGTCATGCGGAAGCGCTGCTGCCCCAGCGGAAGGGCCACATCATCATAGACCACCAGGACCTTCTCCGTGGGAATCTTGTAGAAGCGGGCTGCCCCCGCCACCGCCCGGCCGCTCAGGTTCATGTAGGTCTGTGGCTTGAGGAGAAGCAGCCCCTCAGCGGTCCGGCACACTTCGGCCTGCCATTTCTTCTCCCGCTGGAAGACAAGACCGGCAGCGGCAGCCAGACCTCCGAGCACCTCAAAGCCCACATTGTGCCTGGTCCCGGCATAGTCCTTACCAGGATTCCCCAGGCCCACCACCAGTAGCGGAACATCCGACACGCACCCTTCATAACGATTCCAGACGGGAATTGCGCCACGAAAATTGGCTCGGGAGACGGAGAGGACCTCCCGCGGGTAAAAAAAACCCGGGGGAGGTCCC
>JAAZXD010000400.1 GCA_014240355.1 Roseibacillus sp.
TCCGGCAGAGACAGCAACCCCGGCAGAGGCAGCCGCTCCGGCCACCGTGGCAGCTACTCCTGTTCCGGCTGCGGTGCCATCGCGCCGTGATTTCGGCTTCGGCGGACCGCCTCGGGACGAGGAGGGCCAGGAAGTCACTGAGAAAGTGGTTTTCATTAATCGCTGCGCCAAGGTCGTAAAGGGTGGACGTCGTTTCAGCTTTTCCGCTCTGGTGGTGGCTGGTGATCATGCCGGCAAGGTGGGTTATGGTTTTGGGAAAGCTAACGAGGTGGCCGAATCGATCCGCAAAGCGAGTGATAATTCCAAGCGCAACCTTGAGACCATGACTCTGGCCGGGGACACGATTCCTCATGAAATCTATGCGGAATTTGGTGGGGGCAAAGTGCTCCTCAAGCCCGCTTCGCCGGGAACGGGAATTATTGCTGGTGGCGGGGTGCGTGCCGTGTGCGAGGCGGTAGGCATCAAGGATGTCCTTGGCAAGTCGCTCGGCTCGAACAATCCCTCCAACGTGGTGAAAGCCACTCTCAAGGCGCTCTCACTCCTGCGCAACCGTGACCAGGTTATGAGCCTGCGTGGCAAGAAGAAGGAGAAAGCAATATAATCGCGCAACACTGCACTTTCAGAATCACCGGAGATCAAACTCAACCGACTTGGAGCAATGGGGTAATGGAGCGATGAAACCGGGCTCCAGGGGCTCAACTGCCGCCACTCACTCCGCCACTCAAGCACTTCCTCATACACAACATGAATCTTCACGACTTAAAACCCAATCCCGGTGCAAAGCATCGTCGGAAGCGCCTTGGTAATGGTGAAAGTTCCGGACTGGGCAAGACCTGCGGTCGCGGCCACAAGGGACAAAAGTCTCGATCGGGAGGTGGAGTGCGTCCCGGTTTCGAGGGAGGCCAGATGCCTCTGCACCGCCGTCTTCCCAAGAAGGGATTCAGCAATGTGCAATTTCGCGAAAAGATCGCAATCGTCAATGTCTCCCAACTCAACCAGAAATTCGAGGATGGTGCGACGGTCAACGAGAAGGCCTTGCGCGAGGCAGGATTGGTTGCCGGTCGCTGCGATGCCATCAAGATTCTCGGTCAGGGAGATCTTGAGCGGAAACTGACGGTGGTGACTGATGCCGTCAGTGCTTCTGCGCGGGCAAAAATCGAGAAGGCCGGAGGAACGGTTGAATCGGGTGCCTGACTATCTCAACGGCATGCAGCTCCATTCGATTTTCAGTACGCTGCCTGTAACCTAACTTCGCCACCACCGGTAATTAAATGATCACGGCCTTTGCGAATATCTGGAAAGTCGCCGAACTGCGCGACCGCATTCTCTTTACCCTGATCATGGTGGTGATCGTCCGCCTCGGCGTGGCCATTACCCTTCCAGGCGTGGATGCGAGTGTGATCGATCGCTGGCTCGAATGGCGCGTGGAAAACGATGAGGGCGGAAACGCCATCGGGGTTTTGCTGAATGTTTTTTCCGGCGGTGCCCTGCAGCAGTGTGCAATTTTTGCCTTGGGGATCATGCCCTACATCTCCGCATCCATCATGATGCAACTGATGTCAGCGGTTGTCCCGAAACTGGCCAAACTTCGCCGCGAAGAGGGTGGGCAGCAGAAGATCAACCAGTACACCCGCTTTATCACCATTGTCATTTCGGTGGTGCAGGGATTTCTACTGGCCCAGACCCTCCAGAGTCCCGGGAACATCCCTTACATGGAGGGGATAGTCCAGCATGGCGGAGGGCCCCTTGTGCCTGAACCAGGGATTCCTTTCGTCATGCTCACGGTGCTCACTATCCTGGCGGGAACAATGCTGTTGATGTGGATTGGTGACCAGATCACCGAGCGTGGAATCGGGAACGGGATTTCGGTCATCATCTCAGTCAACATCATCGCATCCCTGCCCGGAGCCCTGGTCCAGGCGTTCAACACCTACGTCCGGAATGCGGAGGCCAATCCCTTCAAGCCGATGATTCTGGTTGGGCTCTTTGCCCTTCTCCTCGTCATCATTGCGGGCGTAATTGCCATTACGCAGGCCCAGCGCCGTATCGCCATTCAGTATGCCAAGCGGGTGCGTGGCAAACAGTTGACGGGCCAGCAGACACAGTATCTCCCGCTCAAGGTGAATTACTCCGGGGTGATGCCCATCATCTTTGCTAGCGCGATCCTTTCACTTCCCACCATGCTGCTGAGTTCCATTCCCGCCTTCGGTGATAAGGAGTGGGTAGCATGGCTGACGGAAACCCTCAATCCGCCGAGCATCTCATATTTCATCATTTCGGGGGGAATGATCTTCTTCTTCAGTTACTTCTGGGTGGCAACAATGTTCCAGCCCAGTGAGATTGCAGAGAACCTGAAACGGAGTGGGGGATATGTTCCCGGGGTGCGTCCCGGCAAGCCGACGGCGGAGTTTCTCGACTTCACCATGACGCGGCTGACCTTCGCGGGGGCTCTCTTCCTCACGCTCGTCTACATCCTGCCCATGCTGCTGACCATTACCCTCGATCTGAATTTCGTGGTAACCAGCTTCTTTGGGGGCACCAGTCTCCTCATTCTGGTAGGGGTCTTGCTTGATATCCTCCGGCAGACGGAGACGCATCTCCTGCAGCGTCACTACGACGGCTTCCTACGGAAGGGCAAGATCCGGGGGCGGGGACGGACGCAGGGAACGGGAGCGGCTGCTTCCGGTTCCGCATTGGTCTACCTATGGGCTTTTGCAGCCGTCTTGATTCTTCTCGCAATCGTGGCCTGGATCATGAACAAGTGATCTTGCTGCCGATCCGGTGGATGCTGCTACGATAGTCCTGCTGGGTCCTCCGGCTTCGGGAAAGGGAACACAGGGGCGACTGCTCGCAAGGGAGAGGAATCTCTCCTATTTCAGTACCGGCAAGCAGCTCCGGCGGGAAATGAAGGCGGCTTCCCGGCTTGGCAAAGAGGTTGAGCCCTACCTGGCGGCCGGCCAATACGTGCCCGACGAACTGGTGCTCGCCCTTGTCCTCGGAAAGATAAAAAAAGAGA
>JAAZXD010000401.1 GCA_014240355.1 Roseibacillus sp.
GGACGGTGACCCGTGCGACGGTTCCACTGAAGGCGATGGGCGTGTTGTTGATGTTGCCCGCATCGCTTTCAGACCCAAGGGCAAAGAGAGTGGGGCTCCCATCGTTGAAGGTCTGGTGCGGATTCAGCACCATGTGGTCCTCCCAAGCACTCAAAACGCCGTCGATGTAGACCCGGTCTGTGGTTCCGTCCCAGACGTAGGCGAGGTGGGCCCACTGCCCGAAGGTGGCATTGATATCCGCTCCGTTATTCCCCCAGCCCACGTCGGGCTCGGCGGGATTGCCAAGCGCACCGCCACCCCAGTGACCAATAGCGCCGAAGGTCGGATGAGTTCCCTGGTGGAATCCCGAGTTGGAGCCGGTGGGCCCGCCCCGGTGTCCCCACGAAACAAAGGCTTCTTCATTGCCCGCAGTGGCATTCCAGACCCAACCCGTCACGGAATAGTTCTGGTTGCCCACCATGCCGGTGGAAACCATGGTGTTGGCAGAAGTCATCTTGGCTCCATTGAAGCCCGCTCCCTGAATCAGGACCCCAGGATTGTTGTTGGACGGATGACTGGTCGCCGAGACCGTTCCGAGAATCGTGGAAAAAGCTCCCGCGGTGCCGGGATTGGCGAGATCAGCGATCACCGTCCCGTCAGAAACTCCCAAGTTGGTCGCATCTACCTGGATCAGAGTCGCCGCGTGAAGGGAACCGACACCTAAAATCACAGCTGCCAAAGCAGCAAAGTGGGATTTTGCGTTCATCATTATGGCATGTCAGCGATTCAACTCGCTCTTGCCAAGCCCTTTCTGCCTCATTCAGAGTCCAATATTTATAGGGCGGAGCGCCCATTCAACGCCCCCTCAAAGTCAGTCAATCAAGAATGAATTGACATCGGGATCGAAGGCGATGTCGTAACGAGGCTCACTCCGTCCCGTCATATGTGCGCTTTCCCCCGACTTTTCAGCCTTCTTCCCTTGGCTTTCGTGCTATGGGCCGGGGAGCGCGCATGGAGCGCCCCGGCTGCCAGGGAGCTCGCCGCTCGTTCAAAATCAGGAGACCCAAAAAAGTTATTCACATCTCTCCCGGCGTCCCAATCGGGAATCGACGCCATCAATCCCATCGACACCAAGCACCCTCTCAAGCGCCTCTACACCTCGGCCTTCGGTGGCGGCGGGGTGGCGGCCGGTGACTTTGACGCCGACGGGCGATGCGATCTCTATTTCGTTTTTGGAGCCCGTGAGAACCGCCTCTACCTCAACAAGGGAGACGGCAGCTTTGTGGATGACACCGAAACTGCCGGGGTTAGCGGCGGCGCGGCTTGGGGCGCAGGGGCGGCCTCCATCGACCTCGATGCCGACGGAGATCTCGACCTCTACGTGTGCAATTACGAGTCGCCCAATCAGTTCTTCCTCAACGACGGGGAGGGGCATTTCACGGAAGCGGCCGGGCGATTCGGCCTGGATCAACAAGGCGCCTACCTCATGCCAGCCTTCGCCGACTACGATCTCGACGGAGATCTCGACCTCTACCTTCTCGCCCAGCGATTTTACCGGGAGGGCGGCCGGCCCAACCGCCCGGTCACGGTCCACAAGAACGGCAAACTGCAAATCCTCCCCGAGTTCGAGGACTACTACGGCGTCACGGTGCAGGGAAAGAACGTGCAGATCAACAATGTGGGTGCGCGAGACAAGCTCCTCCGCAATGACGGCGGACAATTTGTGGACGTCACACGCTCGGCCGGCCTCTCGGAGGGACGCTTTCATGGCAACTCCGTCACCTGGTGGGACTTCAATCACGACGGCCTTCCCGATCTTTACGTGGGTAACGACTTCAATGATCCCGACCTCCTCTACCGCAACAACGGCAATGGAACCTTCACCGACGTGGCGCGTCAGCAACTTCCCCACACCGCCTGGTTCACCATGGGAGCGGACTGCGGCGATCTCAACAACGATGGCCTCATCGACTTCCTGGTGGCCGACATGGCCGGGACCACTCACTACAAGTCAAAGACCACCATGGCCATCATGGGCTCCAGCACGTGGTTCATGCAGAATGCCGATCCGCCCCAGTACATGCGGAACTGCCTCTACCTGAACACCGGCACGGGCCGTTTCCTGGATACCGCCTTTTACTCGGGACTGGCCTACTCCGACTGGACGTGGGCGGTGAAGACGGGGGATCTCGACTGCGACGGGCTCCTTGATGTCTTCATCTCCAACGGCATCACCCGCAGCTTCAACGATTCGGACAACCCGCTCGACCTCCAGAAACTCCACGGCAAGACGGAGTGGGACCTCTATGAAGACTCGCCCCCGCGCCCCGAGAAGAACCTGGCCTTCCGTAACCTGGGCGAATTGAAATTCGAGAAGACCGGCGAGACCTGGGGCCTTGGCAAGATGGGCATGAGCTACGGCGCAGCGTGGTTCGACCTGGAGGGCGATGGCGACCTCGATCTCGCCGTGGCTAATCTCGACGAGCCGCCCAGCATTCACCGCAACGACGTGCAGAACGGATCGCGCGTCGTGATCAGGCTACAGGGTAAGGGCGCCAATCGCCTGGGAATCGGCGCTACCATCAAGCTGCGCACCGGGGCGGGCGACCAGATCCGGCAGTTCAATCCCATGCGTGGATTCTGTTCGTCCGATGAACCCGCCATCCATTTCGGCCTGGGGGGCGCCGAAGAAATCGATCGCCTGACGGTGAGCTGGCCGGGGGGAGCGGTGGCTGTCTACGAGGATCTCGCGGCTAACCGCACCTACACCTTCTCCGAGGAAGATGCGGCCCCTCCTTCCACGCCCGCCGATTCCCCTCCCGCACCCCACTTCCGCGCTTCCGACGCCCTGGCGGGAGCCCGCAACTGGGAAATGCCGTTCAATGACTTCAATCTCCACCCCCTGCTCCCCGATCGGCAGTCGCAGTGGGGACCCGGTCTTGCCTCCGGAGACATCGACAACGACGGCGACGATGATTTCTTCCTGGGCGGCTGTGCCGGCTACGTGGGAACTCTGATCGTCAACGAGGGCGATGGG
>JAAZXD010000402.1 GCA_014240355.1 Roseibacillus sp.
GTTACGGGGACCGGGTTACTTTTTCAGAAACATGTCGCTCTTGATGATAAACCGAATCATGTCCTGCATCCGGTAGCCATCGCGGCGTAATTCTATGCCCTTTTCTTCCAAGAAGACAAGTTCATTGTAGCTCAGGCTACGACCATTGCCATAGCTGGCCAGATGCTTCATGAAGCTGAACGCTACCTGATCTATTCGGTCATTCGCCAGGTAAGCTTTAAGTCCTTTAAAGTCCTTGATCTGGGTGTCGTCAGGCAGTGTTGAACCGGCGTCCACGGTGGCATTTGACTTGAAACGACCACCCGCGTCGAACTGTTCGAAAGGGATCCCCCAGGGATCAATTCCGGCATGACATTTGACGCAGCCCTTCTGGTTGCGATGCCGCTCTAACCGTTCACGCAGGGAAAGCTTGGCGTCGATCTCCGCCAGGTCCGGAACGTTCGGCGGTGGATCGTCTGGGGGTTCAGCGATGATCTTACGAGCTAACCAGGCGCCGCGCTTGATCGGGTTAGACTCTCGTCCGTCCGAGAGTCCTGCCAGGATACTGGCCTGGGTAAGGATGCCGCCCAGGTGCTTGTCCTGGTGACTCACGGCAACGAAATCAAAGCCACTTTCTGTCTTCTTCGACAGGTCGTAGTAACTGGCAACCACATCGTTAGCCACGATGAAATCTGAATCGACCAGGTTTTTCAGCGGCAAGTTCTTGCGAAGCAGGTATTGCAGAAACTGGATGGGTTCCTGCCGTAAATGAATCCGAGTATCACGCGTGAGTCGGGGATAACGCTTGCGATCTATCTCGACCACGTCGAAATTGTTGAGGCTGAGCCACTGGGAGGTGAACTCACGAGTGAACTGCTGAAACTGTGAATCCTGGATCATGCGGCTGATCTGGGCGTCCAGCGACTTGTGTAATGTATTGGCAGCCGCCTCGTTGAGTAGCGTCTCGTCGGGTGCGGTGTTCCAGAGAAAGTAGGAGAGCTTCGAGGCCAACTCATAAGCAGAGAGGGGCTCCGCCTGCGGGCCGGCGCTCTCTTCAACCAGGAAGAGAAACTGGGGCGAGGTAAGAATCACCAGCAGCGCATCCCGAACGCTCTCCTGGAAGTCCTGTTTCCGGGCATAGCTCTTCTGCCACACCCCCACCAGGGACTCCAGCTCCTTCGGGGTCACCGGGCGGCGAAAAGCCCGCGCTCCGAAGCGCTCGAGCACCTCCCGGGCATAGGCCGGCGGATCTTTGCGGCGCTCTGAAGCAAAAAAAATGTCTCGATGTCCCCGGGGTGGCCAGGTCTCGTAGAAGGGACCCTCAAATTCTACCGCGCCCAGGAGCAGTCGCGGCACCTGGCGGTCGCCTGAGGGCTCACTCCGGATGGCGATCTCCCACAAGCCGGCGAGGTAGTTGGCGTTACCCTCCTCGGTCTCCGGAGAGGGGAAACTGCTGATCGGGGCGCGAAAGCTGTAGCGCTCGACCGTGGCTGAGGGTACAGCCAGAAGCTGATCCACCCGGGTAGACCTGGGTCCTACGTCCGTCCTGACCCCGATATGCGCGCTCACCGTTGGAGCGCGCTTCTCGAAGGCCGCAAACTGCCGTCCCGACTCGCTCTCAGAGCTGACCGGGGTCACATGAATCCGTCGCAGGTTCTTTCCATCTCCATTACCGATCTTGATTGGAGATGCGCCCTTGGCAAAACGAGCCACGAGGAAGGGAATGATCACCTCACCCTTCTTCAGCCGCGCGGTGTTTTTAGATTTCTGTTCCTTGCCGTCTTTTTTCGCTGCAGGTTTCTTCCCGGCTTCCTCCTCGATAACCTGCAGGCCGTCGACGACGACAACCCCCCGGGTGTCCTTGTTGGAGATGACCACGATAGCCGGTTTTTCCTTTTCGAAGCGGAAAGTTCCAAGGGGGGTGAAGAGCCCGCCGATCGGTGGTTGCTTCATCTGGTTGACCTTGGCCGATTCCACTCCGTCGGCGTGGTGAATTTCGACCGGTACCGCCGGGCTACGGTTGTTGCCGTAGGTGTAGGCCAGGTTGACCTGGTAGTTCCCTGTCCTGGGGAGCTTCACGTTGAAGGTGACGAACTTGGCGCCTTTTGACGTGTTGCCGTCATGGATGTAGCCCTTGCCGAGGTAAGGCTTACCGTGGACAGAATCTGTCCAGTCGCCGACCTTGTCGGCGGCGGGGTCATCGATAACGATTCCAAGGGGGCTTTTTCCAGCGCCAGCTCCGGCGGATTCAGAGCCCTTGGCGAACTTCCCTTTCAGCCTCTTTGAAAAGGTACGCTGCCCGATGTCCGCGGTCATCACGTCATCCCGGGGGTTGCCTTCCAGAACGACATCGAGCTGGTAGACTCCCGCGGCCGGAATTTCAAGGCTCGCGCCTTTTCCACCGTTCACATCAAGCTCGAACCCAACGCCGGCCTTCCACAGGTGCGAGTTCGGCTGGAAACCGTCGTCATACCGGGCCGCCTCTACGGTCAATTGGAACATCCCCGAACTGGGCAATTCGCGCAGCGGCATCGAGAAGGAGGGCGACGGTCCCTGCTGCGGAGGCTTGCCGTTCTGAGTTTCAGGAGACCTGGGCCGCAGGAGGAGGCCCTCGGGAATAAACACGTAGGAGCGGCCGTAGTTCAGGCCGCCGGTAAACTTGCCGTTCAGAGCGGCGAAGACGTTGTGATAAATCCCCTCAAAATTCCTCCAGGCACGCACAGTGCCGTTTCCCGCATAGCCCTCGAAGAAGCGGAACTTTGTGCGCATGGCGAAGGGCTCAAAGGGGAAGGGTTTATCAGGAACCACCTGGCGGATGAGGAAATTTTCCTTGGGCAGCAGGTTGGGCCCATTCAATACCAGTTTGTCGGCAGTCGGGTGCTTGTTGACTCCCTTCCCGAGCTCAACACGGAAGCACTGGATCCGAGGCTTCTTCGTCTAATCGACCAGGCACAGGTCGAGTGCTTTTTCAGCGATCTCGAAATAGGTTTCCATCATCTGCGGCATCAGCAGCAGCGTGTCCTGGTTGTTCCGGA
>JAAZXD010000403.1 GCA_014240355.1 Roseibacillus sp.
ACCCCGGGCGAACAGATCACCCTTCGCTCCGCGCTGGAACTGGCAAACCGGCGCGAAGGCCTCGACTCGATCGCGTTCAATATCCCCGGCAAGGGGAATCCCCGCATCACCCTGCAGTCACCTCTCCCTGAAGCAACCGGATCAATCCTGATCGACGGAACGACACAGCCAGGCCCCGGTTCCTTCGCCGTGGAGATCAGCGGAAAAAACCTTCCCGAGGGAAACAGTTCAGATGGACTGGTTCTCTCCGGAGGTGACTCCACCCTGCGAGGACTGTCTTTCACCCGCTTCCGCTCTGCCGCCTTTGGCGGGATTCCCGGTCCTGCCGCCCCCAATCCCAGCGGCATCCTTCTCAAGGGCGGGGGAGGAAACCGGATCGAGGATTGCTATCTTGGTCTCGCGCCCGTGGGAGAGACCGGGGCTGGCAATGAAGGCTACGGAATCCGGATCGAATGCCCCGGCAATGTCATTTCAAACTGCCATATCGCCGGCAACTGGGTGGGCGGGATCGGCGTCTTTGGCCCCGAGGCCACCGGCAACACGATATCGACCACGGTGGGTGGCTCGTTCCCCGGGACCCATTCCAGCAACCTGTTCGGCCCGGGAATTGCCTTCGGGGATCTCCTCCTCTCCCCCTCCCCGCGCACCTCAATGCCTTCCTTTGCTGCCCTCGACAGCAACCTCGCCAACAGCAGCATCCACTTCACCAGCCTGAACGAAACAAGCCCCTGGGAATCCATCGCCGCCGGCTTCCTGGGTGGGATCGTTCTCCATCAGGCCCCCGGCAACACCATCACGGAATGCAGGGTGCAGGGCAACGGGGCTGACGGCATCCGCGTCATCGGGGACGCCAGTGGCACTACCCTGAGCAACAATATCACGGGTGCCCGCCTGACTCCCTTCTCCCTGCGCAATGCAGGTAATGGAATCGCACTTGAGTGCGATCACGCCGTATTGGAGGGCAATGAGACGCACTGCAACCTGCGCTCCGGCGTCCTGGTGCGTGGCATCGGGAACGAATTGAAGGGACTCCGATCATCCGGAAATGGAGAGTGTGGAGTACATTGCGAAGGACGTCAGACACTGATCGGCGGATCCCTCTTCGCCGATCGTGGACAGATCTACTCCAATCCCACCGGAATCCTCCTCACCTCGCCTCCCGGGCCGGTTTCCTACATCCCGGGGTTGAACCGGGTGCACGGAAACCTGATCGGAGCCCAGGCTCCCTTCGGCCCCGAGGCTCTAGTTCCCCGCCCCAACCTGCGTGGCATTCACATCCTGGACAGCAGCGATAACCGAATCGGAGGCCGGCCACAATCCGCCGAGGCAAACAACATCGTCCATAACCATCTGGAGGGAATCCTGGTGAGCGGTGGCGGAAACAACCGGCTCCACGGAAATTTCATCGCCGACAACGGACACCTCGATATCGACCTCTCCACGGGACCGGAAGGAGACGGGCGTGACGCCCCCGATCCGGATGACCTCGACGAGGGCGGCAATCACAAGATCAACCCCCCCGTTCTACAGCGCGTCGTCCAGGACGGGAACACCGTTCAATGCGTGGGTCATCTTCCCGGAGCATCCGCAGGTAGCTACCAACTTGAGATCGTCTTCTCCATGCCCACTACCACGGTGTTCGGTTCCCAGTACTCGGAGATCATTCCTCTCAACCACACCTCCCCGGTCATCCCCTTCACCTTCGACCTGCAAAGTGCGATTGATCTGCGTGGGTCCCACATCCGCGCCTCCATCACCAACAGTTCTCTCAATACTTCGGAATACAGCGAGTGGATCCGTATCGAGGGACCCACAGATACCGACGGTGACGGCATCAGCGACAGCTTGGAAGAGGGACTGGCTACGGGGGACGCAAACGAGGACGGGGTTCCAGACTCCCGACAGGGGCATGTCGCCTCCTTTCCGGTCCTCCTCTCGGGGTCACTCACCATCGCCACCTCGGAGGGGATGACGATGAGGAGCGTCTCCGCTGAATCCCTCCTCGCCCTGCCTCCCCTGACCAGTCAGGAATTCCCGCACGAAATCTGGCATTTCGATCTGGTTGGACTCCCGAATGGAGGTTCTGTCACCGTGGCCGTTCTGGCCTCCAGCGAGCAACTGGGTGATGGCTTTCATGGCTTCGGACCAACGCCGGACAATCCCGTTCCTCACTGGTATGACTTCTCCTATGACGGCACGACCGGCGCACAGATCGACGGCGATCGCATGTTGCTGCACTTTGTCGATGGCAGACGAGGAGATCACGACCTCACCGTCAACGGGATCCTCACGAGCCGGGGCGGAAGTACAAATGCCCTCCCGCCCCTTCCCGACCCATCCTTCCGCGTCCTGCCCGACGGCAGCGTCACCATCTCCTGGCCCCTTCTGCCTGAAGCAGGCCAGTTTTTCCTCCAGGAATCTCCGAGACCGGACCAGTTCCCCTGGTCCTTCAGTCCGGCTCCCGTCCTGGAAACCGCGGGCTTCAATGTGGTGCGCGTTATCCCGGTTGGGGATCGCAGGCTTTTGCGACTGGTGCGCCCCTGAACCGGGGCCCATGCTCCTGTTCCACGCCCTGACATGACTGCCCCTTCCATCCGCCTCCTCCTGGGGCTGTTTGCCCTGACCGGGATTCTCCCCCTCCATGCCAACCCGCTCCTCGGAAAGTACCAGAAGCACTTTGCCGGCCGTTGGGTGGGGGGAGCCCACGGAAATATCGTCTACAAGGTCTATGCCCCGAAGAAAGTCGCCCGCACCGCCTCCCTCCCGGTCGTGATCTATCTCCACGGATCGGCCAAATGCGGGACCGACAACCTCAAACAGACCAAGGTCGCGGTGCCCGCTTCCTTCGTGCGCAACTTCCCGCAGCATCCCTGCATCCTCATCGCCCCGCAATGCGATCACGGTCAGGCCTGGATGACCCGCTCCGGAGACTCCGTCCTCTCTCTCCTTCAGGACTTCCTCAAGGAGGTCAAGGTGGCCGATCCCAAACGCGTCTACCTGACCGGATTCTCCC
>JAAZXD010000404.1 GCA_014240355.1 Roseibacillus sp.
GTCCTCCAGCACAGCTTCCCGCGGCACCACGAAGAACCGGCCCTCGTAGACTGGCGGGAGTGGGCAGTGGAGGCAGAGGTGCTTACAACCCCGACTGGCCTCCACATAGCCAGCAAGGATCCTCTCGCCGTCGCGCTCGAGGTGGGCGTAGCGGGAGAGTTCGGGAAGACCGTCTCGCTGCAAGACCGGGAAAGCCAGCTTGTCCAGAACCGGCGCGGTCGGTCGGTGCGGAAAGGAAACCCCAGGAACCGAACGGAGGTCTCCCGTCTCCAGCGCACGGACCAACCCCACCAACGTCTCCTCGTACTCTCCGCCGATCACTGAATCGACGCCGTGGGCAAACAGGTGGTCATCGTTCAGGGATGCGTAAAGGCCGAAGAAGCAGATGTGGCATGACGGGTTGACCTCTCGAACCCGGGCCGCCGCTAGCACCCCGAGACGCAGAGCCGTGTGCATCGGCACCGAGAAACCGACGAAGCAGGCCCGCGCAGCCCGCGCCGGATCGAAGGACTGCACCGACAGGTCGAGGCCTGCAGGGGCGTAGTCTTCCCGCTCCAAGAAGGCCATGGGCGAGGCGAGACCGACGGGTTGGTGGCCCAGCTCGTACAGAGAAATCAGGAGGATGTCTCCGCAGTTCCGCATCTCTCTACGGGACCTCGATCCTGATGTCGCTGCCATCGACTTCCACCCTGTAGCAGGGGACCGAAGTGTTGGCTGGAGGCGTCTGGACCTGCCCATTGGTGATGTCGAACCGGGCTCCGTGCAAGGGGCAGATCACGGTGGTGCCCTCGAGGGTGCCCTCGGAAAGAGATCCTCCAACGTGCGTACAGCTGTCTCCGATCGCGTAATAGCTTCCGGCAACATTGAAGAGTGCAACCGGCTGTCCGCCTACGTCAACCAGTTTTGCCTGGCCGGCAGTCAGCTCCGTGGTTTCTGCGACTTTCACTGTCTCACCCATGGTGTGTCTCCTCTGTCCTGCTCTTTGGTCCTCGTCGATCTAACTCGGAATGTCGGGAGCTTCCGCGTCTCGCCATCCATGGTCGTAGGCTGGAAGGGTCGTCAGGCGCGCATCCTCCACGGGACCGCCCATGGTGAAGTGGTAAAGGGACTGGAAAGCGTCTCCGTGAAGGCCGAAGGCCTCGTGAACCGGGTCATCAAAGAAGCAACCGATGCCGGTAGCGCGGATGCCTGCCGCCTCGGCCTCCAGGTAGAGGACCTGACCGAGCAAGCCCGTTTCCCAGAACAGCCGCCGGTAGAACCAGGACCCGTGCTCACGCAGGGACTCCTTGAATCTCACGATCATCCCCAGCGAATAGGCGCCGTCTCCCGCGATCGCCTGACCGCAACTCACCTGGGTCGCCAGGCCACGAACGTCACCGCTTTCCAACAGGAACAAGGGGAGATCGGAGGGACACCCGGGTGGTCGCTCCCACCGGAAACGGTCATGCATTGCGCCTCTCAAGGCCTCGATGGCGGTGGGGGACCTGGCCAGGCAGTAGAGCCCCGGTGGGATGTCCTGTACGCGATGAACGAACAACGCCAGGTGAGTGGCCACCGGAGAGCCCAGGGTTTCCCATGGCCAAGAACCGGCGCGGGGAAGAACGCGCTGCATCATCGCGTAGAACCACTCGCGGCTGAGTCCGGTCTTCCCGTCAAGAGCGACAGCACTTCGGCGTTGGCGGATGACCTCGCGAGCGGAAGCAGAGACCGGCGGCGCGCTCAGCGCCGTGACCCCTTCGGCCATCGGGAGGGAACTGGGATTCGAAGCGTTCCGAGACTTGATGCACGCCTCCGACACCGCGGCGATGCCTTCCCAATCCACGTGACTCTGGCTCAGACAGTTGGCCCGACCCTGCCAGTGACCGGCGGCGATGCGGCCGATGATCTCGGTGGGAAGATCGCGGGCGCACGCCTGCGGTAGGAGTCCCGGCGTGACCGCCAGGAAGAGGCCCGGCGCTTCCTGCTCCGCGTCCCGAAAGTCCTCTTCACGGTCAATCCCCAGAAGCTGTGCCGCGTCCGCATCGGGGAGTTCTTGCAAGAACGTCGTCCGCCATCCCAAGGACTGCGCCGCAAGGGCACAGGACCCCATGGCATGTCCAAGGTCGTGCTGGCAGTAGCGGTAGGCACGTTCCCCGTACTTCCACGCTTCGCGCCAATGGATCGATGAGAGACCCACCAAGAAGGTCCCAGGTGGGAAGCGACACATGAGGCTCTCCCACAGCTCGGGCGCGAACGGGCATCGGAGCTGCAGGCCATGCTCGCGGGCTCCGTAGTGATGAACGCCGGGGGTGTCGCAGAGGCCCTGAACCGGGCCGAGGACGAGGTAGCCCTCCGTGGGGTGGAGGTTCCCGCTCGACGGGTTGCTCCTGAGCGCCCAGCGCGTCCCCTGGTACTCCTTCCACGCGGAGACGGCGAGAGCAGATTCAAGGAACTCGGATAGAGAATCCGCGTCCACAGGCCGCGGGGCGAGTCGATCCGGGGCGTAGAGATCGGAGTAGGGAGGCGACCGGTCCGTGTCCGGGAGGCGCAGCCGCACGCCAGGAACCGGGTCGAAGCGCCGAAAGGGATCAGGCTGGGTCGCCCAATCCATGTAGCCCAAGGACGGCGCGGAGCGGTGATAGTGGTGCTTGGTCACCTGGTGGTAGGCGATCGTGGTTTCCCAGGGCTCCATGGAGACGATCCACTAGCCAGCGGCGCGGTTTCTTCGCCGATTGCCGCTGGGTTCGTCCGCTGATTCGACGCAGTCGCGCGTCGGGCTTTTCTCTTGTGCCGATCTTCGCCGCGGCCTAATGTATCGGAGATATATAAGTTTCAGTAGTGATATCAATCAAAACCACTAATTCATTATATGTCAATCGCTTACGAAGACATATCGGACGAAGCAAGCCCACTGGGCTCCAAGAAGAGGCTCCTCTGTTCGCTCAAGACCGGCGGGCCTCAAACGGTGTCACAACTCGCGCAAGGGGTGGGGGTGACCGAGACTTCCATTCGGCAGCATCTGCTGGTGCTGGAG
>JAAZXD010000405.1 GCA_014240355.1 Roseibacillus sp.
ACTTCGCGGATCACGGGGGAGCGCTCCCCCGCGGGAAGCGGAACATCCACGATACGGGGACCCGGGTTCCGCTGATCATTCGTTTCCCGGAAAAGTGGAAGCATCTCGCCCCCAGGACCAGGAACGACAATGGGATTGCGCAAGAGTTGGTGGCCTTCGTTGATTTTCCGGCCACCGCGGTCAATCTCTGCGGGTTGAAGATTCCCGCGATCTGGGAGGGGAAGCCGTTTCTCGGACCCAATGTCGAGGAACGGGAATATGTCTATCTCTACCGGGGTCGAATGGATGAGCGTTATGACACCGTGCGGGCGATTCGCACCAAGGAGCAGCTCTATGTCCGCAATTTCTCCCCCCACCGTCCGCTGGGCCAGGCCTACACCTATCCCTTCCGGGTGCTGGCGAGCATGGGGTCCTGGTATGAAGCGTTCAAGGCGGGGAAGTGCAACAAGCTCCAGTCCCGCTATTGGGAGCCCAAGGGGGGGATTGAGTTCTATCAGACCGCGTATGACCGGCTGCAGGTCTTTGACGCATTCAGGAGAGATCCGAAAGAAGGATTCGAGGCAACGCTCAAGCGGCTCAGGCAGCGCGAGCAAAACGGGGTCCCTGTCCCCGATACCGGATTTGCAAAAGCGGAGGCCGCCCTGATGGCGAAGCTGCTCGATCCGGGCGCACGGGATGCCGGTCTGGTCCCGGAAGGTCTGGGGCTGCGACTGGCCGCGGAGGGGACCCTTTATGATTACGTCAAAGGCATCCCGGGGGAGGAGTGGAAGAAGGTCTGCTCTGCCGCGATGGCGGCAAGCATTGCCACTTCCCGGGATGTGCCGCGCCTGCGACCCGATCTGGGGTCCGGGTCCCCCCTGGTGCGTTACTGGGCCTCCACCGGAGCCCTGATTCTTGGCCAGGAGGCCGCTCCCTTGAAGGCGGCCCTCCTCGGGTTGCTGGAGGACTCCGCTTTCGATGTGCGGGTGGTTGCGGCAGAGGCGCTGGGCATTCTTGGGGCAAGCGAGAAGGGCCTTCCGGTTCTCGTCAAAGTGGTCAACGAGGGGAACGTCTATGAGTCCCTGGCGGCCTTGAATGCACTGGAAGCCCTGGGGCGTTCGGGGGTGGTGCCCATGAAGAGGATCCGATCGATCATCCCGCAGAAAGTGAAGGGCGAGGGCGCCCGGGTGGTGGAAGCGATGGAGACGATCCGGTGAGTCAGGGGAGCAGGCAAAACGCGAACCGCTACCCTCGGCTACTTCCTTGAGGCGGGGGGGCGGGAGCCGGGGATGTCCTTCATGGGCAGACCGTTGGCGGCCACCAGGGTATTGCAGCGCTTCCGCATTTTGAGGAGAGCGAGAGCGTGGCCCTCCGTCTGCAGGCGGGTGGGAAGGGCGGCGATGTTGACCAGTTGCGCGGGGTCGTGCTTCAGGTCGTGTAAGAACTCCAAGGGGGACTTGTCCGGTCCGTCGACAAAGTAGCGTGCGTAGGACCAGTCCGTCCCGCGCACCCCTTCCCAGCGCGGGATCGTTCGCGGGACAGCGAGGAATTCGCAGAGAAACTCGCGACGCCAGTCCCCGGGGGGGTCGCCCCGGAGGAGGGGCAGCAGGCTGCGGCCGGTGTGGCTGATGGGAGCGGGCAGGCCTGCCAGGTCGATGATGGTAGCACCCAGGTCGCTGTTGAGAGCCATCTCCGAAAGCACACGTCCCCGCTTGGGCTCAGGCAATCGAGGGTCGTAGACGATGAGCGGGACGCGCAGGGACTGCTCGTAGTGAGTCCACTTGCCGGCAAAGCCGCGGTCGCCCAGGTAGTAACCATTGTCAGCCGTGTAGATGATCACCGTGTTGTCGGCGAGGCCCTGTTTCTCAAGCTGTGCCACGAGGCGGCCGACGACATGATCGATTCCGCTGATCATGCGGAAGTAGGCCCGCATGTTGGTCTGGTATTTCCCGGGGGTGTCCCAGCGCCAGAAGTAGCGTTGCCGATTGATCGATTTCTTGAGGAAGTCGGGCTGCGACTCGTAGATCGCCGGATCATTGAGCGGGGGAAGAGGCATTTCCTGGCCTTCATACTTGCCGTTCATCACCTTGGGCCAGGGAAAGTGACCGATGCCTGGACGTTTGTCTCCGTCCTCGGCGTGCGTGGCATTGAAGGAGATCTGAAGACAGAAGGGGCGGTTCCTGGGTTGCTCTGCCAGGAACTTGATGCCCCAGTCTCCCAGGATCTGGGTTGTGTGGCGGGCGCTCCCATCAGCTTGTTTTTTGAAGTAAGGATTCCGGCCCAGCTTGCGACGCACGCTCCACATGGCAGCGGCGTCCTTCTCAGCAATGGAGACGTGTTCCTTGCCCAGGTGTCCGGTGCGGTAGCCGGCGGCTTTGAGCCGGGTGAAGTAGCTGGTCTGGCAAAGGTCGGGGTTGAGTGGCCCCGGCGAGGAGCGGTAGAGGTGTCGGCGTTCGTAGCAACCGGTGAAGAGACAGGCTCGGCTGGCCCAGCAGGTGGAAGTTGTCACAAAGGCGTTCTCGAAACGCACCCCACTGCCGGCGAGCAGATCGATATTGGGAGTCTTGACCACCGGGTGTCCTGCGCAACCGAGGGTATGGTTGCGCTGATCGTCCGCGAAAATAAAGAGGATGCTGGGCCGGTCAGCGAGGAGTCCATTGTCGCCTGGTGGCTTGGCGGAGGCCAGCCAGGAGCAGGCTGACAGGAGGATGGCGAGAGCTCGTGACATGGGAGGAAAGGGGCCGGAGACCGGTAATCAGGGGGCCCTTTTCGGGCCGGCCCACCAGGTGTCGAGCTTGGCCCGGAGTTCCTTCACCTTCCCGGGGTGCCGGGCGGCGAGGTTCTGCCTTTCCGCCGGGTCGACGCTCAGGTTGTAGAGCTCTACCGGCTTGCCTTGAGCCGCCTCCTGGTGATGGGAGAGCAGTTTCCAGGTATCCGCGACCACGAAACGGGTCTCTACGCTGAGGTTGGGCCTGCTGACATCGAGGATGTCATGATCGTAGGCCGCCCCGAAGACCGCATT
>JAAZXD010000406.1 GCA_014240355.1 Roseibacillus sp.
AGGAAGGGGATGAATTGATCGTGGTGGATGCCTCTTGCTGCGATCCCGTCCAGCGAGACGATCTGCCCGGGGGAGCGAAACTCATGCACTCCACCGGGATCAACCGGGCCCATCAGCAAAACCTGGGAGCAGAGAAGGCTCACGGGGAGATCCTTCTGTTTCTTCATGCCGACATGACTCTGCCCGTTGGTTCCCTGGTTCGCCTGCGTGAATCCATGATGGACGAGGGCGTGGCAGGTGGTGGCTTCCTGCGCTACTTTGACTCGCCGTCGAAGTTCCTCCGATGGACATGTCGACTGGCGGCCTTGCGCAGTGGTCTTCTCGGATGGTTTCTGGGCGATCAGGCGCTCTTTGTGCGGAGAGAGGCCTTCGAGAGGGTGGGGGGATTCAGGCTACTCGTCGCCTTCGAGGACTTTGATCTCTGCCGACGGTTGAAGAGGCTGGGCCGATTGCGTGTCCTCACTCCTCCTGTAATCTCCTCGGCGCGGCGTTTTGCAGCAGGAGAGGTTCGGCGCAGTCTGCAGGATTTTCTCCTTGTTTTGCGTTATTGTATCCAGGGAAAAAAGCCATTCCGATGGATACGCACCGAAGAAATGAAAAAGGAATGGGAGCCTCCGGGCAGTGATGCCGGGATGGAGAATGTTGCTGGAGAAGTTGAGACCCGGGAAGTTGCAACGTCGGTGAATACGTTTGACAGGGTTCTTGACGAAGAGGGGGTGTCGCTGCAGAGGATTTTTCCGGAGGTGTTGCAGATCAATGTCGGCAAACTCTGCAACCTGACCTGCATTCACTGCCATGTGGATGCGGGGCCAAAGCGGCGGGAGATCATGACGCGCGAGACCGTGGAAGGCATTCTCAAATGGCTGGACGGGCCGGGCGCAGAGGTCGGAACGGTGGATCTCACCGGTGGCGCTCCGGAGATGATCCCGGACTTCCGTTACCTCGTCACGGAAGTGAAGAACCGTGGCCGGCATGTCGTGGATCGCTGCAACCTCACCATTCTTCTGGAGAGTGGTTACGAGGATCTGGCAGAGTTCCTGCAAGGGCACGAAGTGGAGATTGTGGCATCCATGCCCTGTTACGAACCCGATAATGTAGAACAACAACGGGGGGAGGGGGTCTTCGATGCCAGCATCAAGGCCCTGCAACTGCTCAACCACCTCGGCTACGGCCGGGAGGATTCGCTTCCACTTCACCTCGTCTACAATCCCAACGGAGCCTTCCTTCCGGGCGATCAGTCCGAACTGGAAGCAGCCTACAAGGAGCAATTACGCAAAGTCTTCGGGATCGAATTCCACAGGCTATATACCATCACGAATCTTCCGATTGCACGTTTTGCGGCCTGGTTGCGGCACAATAACGGGTTCGAGGACTACATGGGCGTGCTTCGTGACGCATTCAATCCGTCCGCGGTGGAGGGATTGATGTGTCGCAATACCATCAGCGTGGGCTGGCGGGGTGAAGTGTACGATTGCGACTTCAATCAGCAACTGGGCATGCAGTTGAGTAACGGGAAGCCCCTCTTTCTGAGGGATCTCGATCTCACTGAGTTCGCCGAATTGAAAATTCTCACCGCAGAGCACTGCTTCGGATGCACCGCAGGAGCAGGATCGAGTTGCGGTGGAGCGCTCGTGTGAGAAGAAACCCTTCCCAGGTGTCGCGGAGGTTGCATGGCCCACCGGCAGACTCTCGGGGAGTCGACCTGCAGGACCTGGGGAAACTGGCTGATCGGGATGCCTTTATTCTGCTGAAGGATCGACGATGCCATACTTGGCAAAGGCGTTTTCCATATCTGTTCCAGCCTCTTCCATTTCGCCTCCCAGTTCTCCCATCGTCTGGCCCCAGTCCTGCATACTCAGCAAGAAGCCAGGATCCTCCGCTACTTTTTCAGAGAACCATTCTCCCACCGCTTCCTGACCGCCGGTCAGAATATCGATGGGAATGGGCATTTCTTCCAGGTGAGCGGTCATGTCGGCGGTTGCGTCCCGGAATTGCTCAACCGGTTCCTTGAGGTCTGCAGGCAGTCCTTCCGTTTTGACAGTCTTCAACTTGTCGCTCAGGTCATTCAGGTCACGCAACATGTCGAGCATTGCCAACGGATTCTGGCCTCTCCCTTCTTCCCGGTTTTCCATTCTCTTGATGAGTTTCAGAATGCCCTTATCCCTGAGTTCGGTCGTGAAGGCGACAACAGCCGGAGGAGTCGAGGTATTGGGCTCGTTGTCCGTTGCTTCCTCCGGGGCCTCTGGCTCAACCGGTGCGGGTTCTTTTTCCGGGGCAGGTTTTACGGCGGCTTGCCCGGAATCAGTTTCTTTCGGGGGAGCACTGAACTTGGGCCTGCCACCGGGGCTCTCCTTTTTCTCGGGTGGATCCTGGGCAGATGGATCGTCCTCCTTGTCGCATGAATTCAGGAACACGAGGCTGAAGCAGAGGGCTGACAGGATTATAAGTTGTTTCTTCATGGATGCCGCACTAGCCACTTTTTTGAGGATTATGGCGAGAAAATTTCCTATGGATGACTGAAATCAGGACTGCAGGATTTGTGGTTTACTCCCCAGGTGGCAGTGGGATGGTGAGCTGGCGGTGGAGTGCTTTCCTGGCAATCCTGGTGACCAGGATCGTGAGGATGAGGGTGGCGAGGAGGCCGAGACCGTAGAGAGTCCACTGGGAGGAGGTCTTTACGCCACCTGTCCCGGATGCGAGGGAAGCAATGCTGCCCGCGAGGGAACCGAGGTAGACGTACATGAAGGTGCCCGGCAGCATGCCGATCCATGAGGCGATGAAGTAGCTCCCGAACTTTACCCGGGTGAGACCCAGACCGTAGTTGAGCAGGTTGTAGGGAAAGAGGGGAGAGAGACGCAGGAGGAAGACAATCATGGCTCCTTTCCTGCCGATGGCCTCGTTGATGGACTGGAAGGGCGGGGAGTCCGCCATCTTTCCGGTGATCCATTCACGGGCAAGATAACGCCCGATGAGAAAGGCAAGCGAAGCCCCTGTCACG